>NZ_JBHSOA010000176.1:0-541 GCF_042655885.1 Streptomyces chlorus | reverse complement strand
TGAGTGTAAGTGCACAAGGGAGCTTGACTGTGAGACCGACGGGTCGAGCAGGGACGAAAGTCGGGACTAGTGATCCGGCGGTGGCTTGTGGAAGCGCCGTCGCTCAACGGATAAAAGGTACCCCGGGGATAACAGGCTGATCTTCCCCAAGAGTCCATATCGACGGGATGGTTTGGCACCTCGATGTCGGCTCGTCGCATCCTGGGGCTGGAGTCGGTCCCAAGGGTTGGGCTGTTCGCCCATTAAAGCGGTACGCGAGCTGGGTTTAGAACGTCGTGAGACAGTTCGGTCCCTATCCGCTGCGCGCGCAGGAGTCTTGAGAAGGGCTGTCCCTAGTACGAGAGGACCGGGACGGACGAACCTCTGGTGTGCCAGTTGTCCTGCCAAGGGCATGGCTGGTTGGCTACGTTCGGGAGGGATAACCGCTGAAAGCATCTAAGCGGGAAGCCTGCTTCGAGATGAGGACTCCCACCCACTTGATGGGGTAAGGCTCCCAGTAGACGACTGGGTTGATAGGCCGGATATGGAAGCACGGTAACGT
>NZ_JBHSOA010000175.1:0-1546 GCF_042655885.1 Streptomyces chlorus | reverse complement strand
GTTCCGTGGGAGTGGTGGCCTGTCGGGTGGTCACTGCTTGGGGAGGTTGCGGATGCCGTCGGTCGTCGGACTGCTGGAAGAGCACGAGCTCGCCGCTCGCCGTCGCGTGGACGGGCTGCGGGAGGAGGCCGACCGTATCCAGGCCGAGCTCGCTGTGGCCGAGCTGGAGTGGCAGGAGTGGGTGATCGCCCGCAGACGGGTCGGCGCGGTGCTGGCCCCGGCGGGCAGCGGCACCGCCGGGGCGGAGGCCGTCGCGGATCCGCCGGGTACGGCCGCGCGGTCGGTGTCCGGGGATGCGGCAAAGCCGAAGTCGCAGGTTCCGGTGTGGCGCGAGGGGCTGGCCTGGTCGGCGCTGCCGGTGGACTACCAGCGCATCCTCACCACACTCGCGGACCGGGCTCGGCTCGGTCAGGGGCCGATGACCTGTCAGGAACTGGCCGCGGGGTTCGGCATGGACGTGGTGCCGGCGCGGGTGGAGGCGCTGCGGTCGAAGGCAAAACGGCTGGTGGCCCGTGGCTGGGCGGTGGAGTCGGCGCCGGGCCGGTTCACGCCCGCGACGGGCGTGGCCGGGCCAGGCGGCGGGTCATGAGCAGGGTCATCGACCAGTAGACCATCGCCTCCGCGCTGCTGGTGCGGCGTTCGACGTCGCGGACCAGGCGGCGGCTTTGCATCAGGTGGGCGAAACACCGTTCGACGATCCACCGCTTGGGCAGCACCACGAACCCCTTCTGGTCGTCGCTGCGTTTGACGATCGCCAGGACCAGGGCGAACGTGGCCAGGCAGTGCTCGACGAGGCTGCCGGTGTAGCCGCCGTCGGCCCACACCAGCTCTAGCCGGTGGTGGGCGGCGGCCACCCGCGCCAGCAGGACCTGGGCGGCAGCGCGGTCGCCGACGTCCGCGCTCGTGACCATCACCCCCAGCAGCAGGCCGAGGGTGTCGACCACGACATGCCGCTTGCGCCCGTTGACCAGTTTGCCGCCGTCGAAGCCGCGGCTGTCGGCACCGACCACGGCGTCCGCCTTGATGGACTGGGAGTCGATCACCCCGGCCGTCGGCTCCGCGTCCCGCCCCGCCTTCTCGCGGACCTGCCCGCGCAGCCGGTCGTGGAACTCCTGGATCAGGGCGTGGTCGCGCCAGCGGCGGAAGAACGCGTACACCCGGTCCCACGGCGGGAAGTCGGCGGGCATCGCCCGCCACTTGATTCCGTTGTCCACGAGATAGCCGATCGCGTCCAGTATCTGCCGGTGGCAGTACGCCTCTGGCTGCCCGCCGCGGCCGCGCAGCCAGCCCGGCACCGGCAGCAGCGGCCGGACAACGGTCCACTCCGCGTCCGTCATGTCGGTCGGGTACCGGCGTTGTCGCTCGGGCCGGTCGGCCGCGTTGCCGTACACGTGCGCGAGGCAATCACACGATGGAGCAGCCGAGTTGGACTCGTCCGGGACCAGCACGGAAGACTGTGACAACAGGGCCTCCTGTTGCTCTATGGATTCGACACCCACGAGCTGTTCAGGAGGCCCTGCCTTCATGCCCTCACCCCGGCAGGATC
>NZ_JBHSOA010000174.1:0-611 GCF_042655885.1 Streptomyces chlorus | reverse complement strand
CCTCGCCGGGGTGGGCCTGGCCGCGCTGGCCGCCGCGGCGTTCGCGGTGCGCGAGCGGCTGGCCCGGTCTCCTGCCCTTCCGCTGAGCCTGCTGCGGTCCCGCACGATGAGCGGTGGAGCCGTCATCGGCCTTCTGTTCAACTTCGGCTTCTACGGCATGGTGTTCACCGCCAGCCTGGAATTCCAGCACCAGCGCGGATTCAGCGCCCTGGGCACCGGACTGGCGCTTTTCCCGGCGGTGGCGATGACCATGTTCGCCTCCGTCCTGTCCGGGCGGCTGACCCGCCGCACCGGCGATCGTCCACTGGTGGTCTTCGGCATGCTCCTGGCCGGTATGGGGCTGGCCGGCTGGGCCCTGGCGGGAGCCGACCCCGCCTACCCGCTGCTGGTGGCCCCGATGATGGCCGCGGGGTTCGGCACCTCCTTCGCCCTCACCGGTTCGACCGCCACCGTGATGGGGGCCGCGCCCCCGGCGTACTCGGGGGCCGCCTCCGCCCTGTTCAACACCACCCGCCAGATCGGCAGCGCCATCGGCGTAGCGCTCGGCGGCAGCCTGCTCGCCACAGCCACCAACTACGACATCGGGCTGCGCACCAGCATGGCCATCGGCG
>NZ_JBHSOA010000172.1:0-925 GCF_042655885.1 Streptomyces chlorus | reverse complement strand
CGCGTTGGTGGAGTTGGGTGGGGTGCGGCCGGGGGAGAAGGTGCTGATCCATGCCGGTGCGGGTGGTGTGGGTATGGCGGCGATCCAGGTGGCGCGTCATCTGGGTGCGGAGGTCTTCGCGACGGCCAGTGAGGGCAAGTGGGGTGTGCTGCGGTCGCTGGGGGTGGCGGACGATCACATTGCGTCGTCGCGGTCGACGGAGTTCGAGGCGGCGTTCCGGGCGGTCAGTGGTGGGGGTGTGGATGTTGTCCTGAACTCGTTGGCGGGTGAGTTCGTGGATGCGTCGTTGCGTTTGGTGGGTGCGGGTGGGCGTTTCCTGGAGATGGGCAAGACCGATGTGCGGGCGGCGGGGGATGTGCCGGCGGAGGTGGAGTACCGGGCGTTCGACTTGGGCTGGGTGGATCCGGTGGGGATCCAGCGGATGCTGGCGGTGGTGGTGGAGTGGTTCGAGGAAGGTGTTCTGGAGCCGTTGCCGGTGCGGGTGTGGGATGTGCGCCGGGCGCGGGAGGCGTTTCGGTTCATGAGTCTGGCGCGGCATGTGGGCAAGATCGTGTTGTCGATGCCGCGGGTGTGGGATGCGCACGGCACGGTGTTGGTGACGGGTGGTACGGGTGGTTTGGGTGGGGTGCTGGCGCGTCATTTGGTGGTGGAGCGTGGGGTGCGGCATCTGGTGTTGACCAGTCGGCGTGGGTTGGAGGCGCCGGGTGCGGTTGAGCTGGCGGATGAGTTGCGGGCGTTGGGTGCGCGGGTTGAGGTGGTGGCGTGTGATGTGGCTGATCGTGAGGCGCTGGCCGATCTGTTGGCGTCGGTGCCGGTTGAGCGTCCGTTGACGGCGGTGGTGCATACGGCGGGTGTGCTGGATGACGGTGTGATCGGTTCGTTGAGTGCGGAGCGGTTGGCGGGGGTGTTGCGTCCGAAGGTGGAT
>NZ_JBHSOA010000171.1:0-605 GCF_042655885.1 Streptomyces chlorus | reverse complement strand
TGACCTTAGCGAGGTAGTCGGCGAGGGATCTGAGGATCTCGTCGGCGGTCTTGGTCCAGGCGAAGGGCCTGGGGTTCTCGTTCCAGGTAACGATCCAGGCCTTGATGTCGTCCTCCAGCGCTTTCACGGAGGTGTGGACGCCGCGGCGGATGAGCCTGTCGGTGAGCAAGCCGAACCAGCGCTCGACCTGGTTGATCCAGGAGGATCCGGTCGGGGTGAAGTGGACGTGGAAACGCGGATGCTTGGCCAGCCACGTTCTGATCTCCGCGGTGTTGTGGGTGGCGTAGTTGTCACACACCAGGTGCACGTCGAGTTCACGCGGTACGGCCTTGTCTATCGTGACCAGGAACTTCTTGAACTCGATGGCCCGATGACGGCGGTGGAGTTCGCCGATGACGGTGCCGTCGGCGATGTTGAAGGCGGCGAACAGGCTGGTGATGCCGTGCCGCAGGTAGTCGTGGGTGCGGCGCTCGGGCATGCCCGGCATCATCGGCAGCACCGGCTGGGACCGGTCCAGCGCCTGGATCTGGCTCTTCTCATCGACGCACAGCACCACCGCCTTCTCGGGCGGGTTGTGATACAGGCCGACGACGTCGACGACCTTA
>NZ_JBHSOA010000170.1:0-698 GCF_042655885.1 Streptomyces chlorus | reverse complement strand
CCGTGCGACTGTCTCGCCCACCTGTACGGCAGCGCCGGGGACCGTCCGCTGCGGGCTCGCTTCTACGCCACGGACATGACTGATGAGGAGTGGCAGGTCATCCGGCGGGTGATGCCGCTGCCGGGCTGGTTGTGCGGGCGCGGGGGCAACCCGGAGGGGTACTGCCATCGTGAGATGTTCGATGCGGTGCGCTACCTGGTGTCCGAAGGCATCAAGTGGCGGGCGATGCCGGCCGACTTCCCGCCCTGGGGCGCGGTATACGCCTTCCAGCGCCGCTGGCAGGCCGACGAGCTCCTCGACGTCCTGCACGACCGGCTCCGCGAGCAGGTGCGGCTGCTCGAGGGCCGGGACGATCCCGAACCGACTGCCGCGATCGTCGACTCCCAGTCCTTGCGCGGCGCGGCCACGCTCACCGGGGAACGCCGTGGCTTCGACGGGGCGAAGCTGGTGTCGGGCTCCAAGCGGCACATCGCGGTGGACTGCCTGGGCCTGCTGCTTGTGGTGCTGGTGACCGCCGCCGACCTGCAGGACCGTGACGCGGGCGTGCACCTGCTCGGCGCCGTGCGCCGGCTGTGCACCCGGGTACGTCTGGTGTGGGCCGACAGCGGCTACGCCGGGGCCCTGGTGGACTGGGCACGCGAGAAACTCGCCCTGAAGGTCGAGGTGGTGCGTCGCAGCGATGACGTGAACGGATTCGT
>NZ_JBHSOA010000169.1:0-573 GCF_042655885.1 Streptomyces chlorus | reverse complement strand
TTCGTTCCTGGTGGTGGACGATGCGGCGGTGGTGGCGGAGTGTGCCCGGCAGGATGCCTCGGATGTCGTGGTGGGGGTGCCGGGTTCGGGTGCGGCGTATGTGATCTATACGTCGGGGTCGACGGGGCGGCCCAAGGGTGTGGTGGTCTCCCGGGGTGCGTTTGAGAACTTCGTGGTGGCGATGGGGGATGTGGCGGGTGTCGGGGTGGGTGAGCGGCTGCTCGCGGTGACCACGGTGGGCTTCGACATCGCGGGGCTGGAGTTGTTCCTGCCGTTGGTGAGCGGTGGTGTGGTGGTGCTGGCCTCGCAGGAGGTGTCGCGGGATCCGGTGGCGGTGTGCGGGCTGCTGGAGCGGGAGCGGGTTTCGGTGGTGCAGGCGACGCCGGCGTGGTGGCGTGGTGTGCTGGCCGAGGCGGGTGCGGGGCTGTTGTCCGGGGTGCGGGCGCTGGTCGGTGGTGAGGCGGTGCCGGTGGAGGTGGCCGGTGGGCTGGTGCGTGCGTGTGCGTCGGCGGTGAATGTGTACGGGCCGACGGAGACGACGGTGTGGTCCACGGCCCGTCGGCTGGACGGGCC
>NZ_JBHSOA010000168.1:0-733 GCF_042655885.1 Streptomyces chlorus | reverse complement strand
AGGCGAGGAAGTGGTCGGCCTTGCGTTCGTAGCGGCGGTGGAGTCGGCGGCAGCCGGCGAGCCAGGCCATGGTGCGTTCGATGGTCCAGCGGTGCCGTCCGAGCCGCTGGGAGGTCTCGATGCCCTTGCGGGCGATGCGGTGCCGGATGCCCCGGCGGGAGAGCCATTGCCGCAGGTGGCGGTAGTCGTAGCCCTTGTCGGCGTGGAGCTTGCCAGGCCTGCGGCGGCGTCGGCCGCGGCGGGAGCGGATCGGGGGTATGCCCTTGACCAGCGGGATCAGGGCCTGGCTGTCGTGGAGGTTGGCGCCGGAGATTCCGACGGAGATGGGCAGACCGGTCCGCTCGGTGATCAGGTGGATCTTTGACCCGTACTTGCCCCGGTCGACAGGATTCGGACCCGTCAGATCCCCCTTTTCAGGGCCCGCATGTTCACCGAGTCGATCGCGCAACGGGACCAGTCCAGCTCGCCCCGGGAGCCGAGTTCGTCCAGGACCAGGCGGTGCAGCTTGGCCCACACCCGGGCCTTGGTCCACTCGGCAAACCGGCGGTGGGCCGTGGCCCCGGACGGCCCGAACGACGCGGCGGGCATCTGCTGCCACGTGCACCCGGAGGTCGCCACGAACACGATCGCGGCCAGCACCTCACGGTCGCCGTGCCGGCGCCGACCACCACCTTGCGGCCGCGAGGGCGCCTCCGGCACCACCCGCTGGAACAGCTCCCACAGCTCATCCGGC
>NZ_JBHSOA010000167.1:0-966 GCF_042655885.1 Streptomyces chlorus | reverse complement strand
TGGCGGTGTGGAAGGCCGGCGGGGCGTATGTGCCGATCGATCCGGACTATCCGGTGGAGCGGATCGGGTATGTGCTGGCGGATGCCGGTCCGGCGGTCACGGTGACCACCAGCGGCCTGGCGCCGATACTGCCGCCGGACGCGTCGTCCCTCCTGGTGGACGATGCGGCGGTGGTGGCGGAGTGTGCCCGGCAGGACTCCTCCGACGCCGCGGTGCGGGTGCCGGATTCGGGTGCGGCGTATGTGATCTACACGTCGGGGTCGACGGGGCGGCCCAAGGGTGTGGTCGTCTCCCGGTCGAGTGTGGCGAATCTGGTGGGCTGGGCGCATCGGGAGTTCGGGCGTGAGGGTTTGTCGACGGTCGTGGTGTCGACGTCGATGAGCTTCGATGTGTCGGTGTTCGAGTTGTTCTCGCCGTTGACGTGCGGTGGTGGTGTGCGTCTGGTCGAGAACCTGCTGTCACTGATGGATTCCGGTGTCACCGAGGGCGCGAGTCTGGTCAGTGGTGTGCCGTCGGCGATGACGAACGTGGCGACGAGCCTCGACGCGGAATGGGGCGTCGGCACGGTGGTGCTGGCGGGAGAGGCGTTCACGGCCTCGGCGTTGGGAACGGTGCGCAAGGCCGCGCCGCGGGCTCGGGTGTACAACTGCTACGGGCCGACCGAAGCGACGGTGTACGCGACGATGTGGCGCGACGCCGGCGGCGACATCCGGGCGCCGGGCATCGGCGGGCCGGTGTCCAACACCCGGGTGTATGTGCTGGACGCGAGTCTGGCGCCGGTGCCGCCCGGAGTGACCGGCGAGCTGTACATCGCCGGGGCGGGGGTGGCCCGCGGGTACTGGGGCCGTGCCGGGCTGACCGCGGAACGCTTCGTCGCGAACCCGTTCGATGCCCCGGGCTCGCGCATGTACCGCACCGGGGACCTGGTCCGCTGGACCCGTGAGGGCGAGCTGGTGTACGTCGGCC
>NZ_JBHSOA010000166.1:0-10074 GCF_042655885.1 Streptomyces chlorus | reverse complement strand
TTTGGCCAGCCGGAAGGTCTTCACCTGTCGCGTCCTTGTACGCCGCCCTGCGCTCCTCGCTGGCGTGCTGACCGTCCGGGAGCGTCCTTAGGTGATCGATTACGGCATGAAGGACAGAGGGCTTGCGTGGCTGGCTCGCGTCTACAGGGCCAGAGGCCGGCTCGGAACCCTCGGTGTCCTCGGCAGCCTGCCCCTCGGCGAGACGAGCGACCACGCCAACGACGGCCAGGCCCACGGCGGCGCCGACGACGCCGATCTTCGTCTTGTGCTTCTTGACCCAGTTCTTCGCAGTCTCGGCGAAGGAGGCGGGCTCGCCATCCTCGGGGGTGGGCTCGCTGGGCGTGGACTCAGTCACCCGCACAGATTTACCGGACCCACCCCTCACCTGTCAGGCAATCACCTGACATCGCCCGATCAAGTTCCGTAGTTCGGGGCCGTCCTGTCACGGTGAGGACGAGCGCGGCTGCCGGCCGACCCTCACCATCACGAAGTGCACCAAGTGACGGCGCGATCCGGACGACGTCCCACCGCCCCCCCACACACCGGCACGTCCAGGATGGCCTTGGTTTTTCTTGGCGCCTCCAAATTTTGAGGCGAGTCAAACTTCCCTACCGGCAATCTGTGCCCGCTCGACTAAGCGTTGTCCCGTAAATGATCTAGGACGTGTGTGTTGACCTGCCTGTTCGTCGTCACCCGGCGAGGGTGAGGTTGTGCAGGCGGGCGATGCCGAGCATGGCGTGATGGACGCCGTCGCCTTTCAGGCGGCAGTCGCGGAGGATCTTCCAGGTCTTCATCCGGGCGAAGGTGTGCTCGACGCGGGCGCGGACCTTGCGGTGGGAGCGGTTGTGGTCCTCTTTCCATGCCTCCAGTTCGCTCTGGCCGGGTTCGCGGCGGTGTGGGATGACCAGGCCGGTGCCCCGGTAACCGCCGTCCGCGATGACCGTGGTCTTGCCGACGGCGGCCTTCGCTCCGGACAGCTCCCACGCCGTGCAGTCGTTGCGGTTGCCGGGCAACGGCCGACCGACCGCGACGACCAGCCGAGTGTCGGCGTCGATGACGACCTGGTGGTTGGTCGAATACCGGTAGTTCTTCGACTGCTCAGCGATGCTGTGGTCGCGCGTGGGGACCAGGGTGCCGTCCACGATCAGCACGGTGTCCTTGCGGAACCGCTTGCGTTGCTGGAGCGCGAGCGCGGGTCCGAGGTGGTCGATGATGCGGTCGGCTGCGGACTTGGACACCCCGAACAGCGGCGCCAATTGGCGCAGGGTGAGGTTCGTCCGCCAGTACGCGGCGACCAGCAGCACCCGGTCCTCCAGCGGCAGGCTCCACGGCCGGCCCCTGCGCACCGGATCTACACCCTCGCGCCGCAGCGCGGTGATCAGCTTGCCGAACTGCCGCGGGCTGAGCCCGCTGAACGGGGCTATCCAGGAGGGCTCCGACGCCGTGATCACACCAGTCACTGCGTGATCATTCCACTGCTTCAGGTTCTCCCTGCTCGAAGGCGATGCGGCAGCGTTCAACCTGCCCGGCCACGTGCTCCATGAACCAGCGCATGATCTCGTAGGGGATGACGTGCTCGTCGTGGCTGTGGATGTGGACGGTCGGCTCCAGGTCCGGATCCTCGTCGGGTATCACCGCCACCAGGAAGGCCACTCCAGGCAAATGCGTTTCGGCGCTGGGGATCTCAGCCCACGCGGCCGGCGCCGGGACGGCCTCGCTCAGCTCCACGCACCATGCGTCGTCCGGCAAGGCGTAGTGGAACTGGATGGCGTAGTGACGACCCGCATGAACACGCAGCTCTGGCATGTCCGCAGGCTGTCACAGCCCCGCGCCGGGGTCCCGCGAGTATCCCGCTCAGCACCTGGCGCGGGCGCCAGCCAGCCTTTTACGGGACAGCCCTTAGTAAGCACTGACACCGATTCGCTAATCACCGTCAAACGACATAGAACTTGAGTCCCGCAGCCGATCAAAACCAATCTCTGCTCACCACCCACGACCAACCCGCACCCTGCGTTTATCAGATCACTTATTGAGTACTGGAGACTCCCTTCCCTTCCTCGAGTTCGACAGCGAACAAAACTGCTGCCGCCTTAAGGATGCCATTCACCCGACGCAGCTCCGCGTTCTCTTGTTCGAGTCGACGAAGGTGAGCGGCGTCAACGTTCGTTGAGCCTAGGCACTCGCCAGCCTTGGCGTCGGCCTTCCTGACCCAGTGCCGCAACACCTCGGGATGGACGCCGATCATCTCCCCCACTCGCCGAACCACACCTGACCGGCCGGGGTCGTCCTGCCTCAGCTCCCTGACCATTCGGACCCCCCGCTCAATCAACTCAGGTGGGTACTTCCTCTGAGCAGGCATGCGGGTTCCTCTCGAAGGGCTTCTGCCGTCACGACCAGCACTGGGCGGTGAGCCTGAGCGCATCACAACCAGCGATCGATTATGCACAACTGTTCATGGCAGTCAAACGCGCTTCAGTGTTCGAGTCGGTTGCGTGCCGGGATCGAATCGACCAAACCCGCAGCTTCACGCATTCGGTATGCATCTGCGGCGCCTACGGGAAGCGCAGGGACTCACCCTTGAAGAGCTGGCAGAGAGAAGCGGGATGAGCTTCCGCGGCGTGGTCTATATCGAACACGGGAACCGCAATCCAAGCTTGACAACCTTGCTCAACCTTGCGCGCGGCCTGCAGATTCCCCCATCTGCTCTTTTGGAAATCTTTGACGCTCGATCTGGAGATCCCAAGTAAGGCAGCAATCGAAAGGTTGACTGCTGGAAGGTACTCTTGTTCTTCTGAAAAAATAATCCAACTCTTTCAATTAGGTTTCCTCAACAGTGAGCGTTTTCAGCGCTGCCTCTCCAGGGTGAGGATGGCCTTGGCGACTGACGTCATGCGGTTGGGACTGATCCGGGACCTTCGGAAGATCCGCCAGGACTTCAGCAGTGCCATGCCCCGTTCGACGGGCGCCCGGGACGTGACCAGTGCCCGGTTGACCGTCCGCTGTGTCGGGGACAGCTGCCCGCCGGGCGGCCGTCTGCGTCCGGTGGTGACCCAAGGGCCGGCGCCCTGGTAGGCGCGGTCGGCCAGGATGGGGACGCCTTGGCGTTCGCAGATCCGGATGATCCGGTGGGTGCGGGCCGCGGTCAGGTCGTGGCACCGGCCCGGCAGGGCCGGTGCCATCCACAGCACGTGCCCGGCCGGGTCGGTCACGACCTGCATGTTCACGCCGTGGCGGCGGTGCTTGTGCGAGTAGTCGGCCCGGCCGTCGCCGACCCGGTCGCACTCGGCGAGCGTCCCGTCGAGCAGGACGTACTCCGGTTCGTGCTCGCGCAGGACCTTGAGCAGACCGGGCGCCCGGGTGGCCAGGAGGTCGATCACCGCAGCGGTGTAGGCGTGGGCGGTGCCGACCGAGATGCCGAAGCCGGCGGAGATCTGGGCCAGGGTGTCGTGCTTGCGCAGGTACACCAGACCGACGAGCGCGCGTTGGTGCGGCGGGAGCTTGCAGCGGCGGTCACCCTCGCGAGTGAAGATACTAAATATTCGATCTCGGGTGGCGAACTGAATATCCGCAAGACGGGCAAGACGTCATGGGCGGACAGTCGTTTCAAAGAGAAGTACGTGGCCGACGACGACCAAACCAGAAGATTCCTGAGGAGCTTTTTGCACGTCTTGGACACCGACGGGATCGAGTGATCGGTCATTCCTGAGCCGGAATGACCGCCAGCCACTGACGGCCGCCTAGCTTCTTCTTCAAAGTCAGGTTCTCCTGGTAGAGGTTCGCAGTCACAGTCGCGAGAGCGTCGAACTTGCCCTGGATCTCGGTAACTCTCGCGTTGGCCTCGCGGAGCTTCTTGCGCAGGTCGGCGATCGTCTCGTCTCGCTGCACTTCGCCGGGTGTGCGAAGCACCGGCCGGGCGACCTGGGCGTCCCACTCGGCCAGGACGGTCTCGGCCCGGTGGACGGTCGCGTGGCTGACCTTTGCCTCGCGGGCCAGATTCTCCTTGGTCAGAGCCCCGTCGGTGTGCAGGGGCTCCCCGGCCAGCAGCCTAGCCATGGCCTCCCGCAGCTTGGTCTCGGTCGCGGCGGACACCGGCATCAAGCAGTTCCTTCTTCTCGCAGTGCGCGGGTGATGCGCTGGACGTCCTCAAGGCGGATCAGAACGGCTTCCCGGCGGGGCGGTGCCAGGCGGGGCTCCTTGGCCAGGGCAATCAGATCTTCTTCCTCGGCTATCCAGATCGGCGCGTGCGCGCGGGTGATCGCCGAGTTGCGGCAGCGGTCGGGCTGGCAGGCCCCGATCAAGGGTGCCTGTCCCCGTAGTTCTTCTGGCAGCTGGTTCTGGCACTCGGCCTGTGGGGCGTCGAACATGCAGTGGTTGATGGTGCCCAGGTGCAGGTCGGGAAACTCCGAGGCCAGCAGGGAGGCCTCAACACGTTCGTCAGCTATCTGGGCCCGCAGCTGCGGATCGCTGTTCATGATTTCGATGACCTTGTCGAGCCCAGCGTGCAGGCGGCCGGCTCCGGGACCGACGGCGACGGTCTCGCCGTTGCGGCGGGCCTTGAGCAGGTCAACCAGCTTGAGAGAGGCGGCGTGTTCGAGCTGCTGATCGAATTCCTTGGCCCACTTCGTGTCCATCTGGGCATATGCCTGGGTGGTGTGGTTGGCCAGGGCACGGCGGGCGGCGTGCTTAAGCTGGATGCCCAGCGCGATCTCCCCGTCGGGTTGCTGACCGGTGATGACCGACATGGTCTTCCGGAACATGTGCGACCGCACGTGGGCTTGTGGGATCTTGTCCAGCCCCAGCCGGTCGTGATGGGCGTTGACCTGGTCAATGAAGAAGTCAATTTCGAAAGGCGAGCGGATGCCCCGCCGCCCCTGCGGCTTCGCCTTCTTGTCGTTGTCCTCGGACGGCGGGGCGAGGGTCGCGAACAGATGCGTGGGGTGCCAGGAGAGGCGTTCGGCGACCGCGACTGCCTCGGCGACGGGTTCGATGATCCACCAGAACAGCTCGGGGCGGGCCGGTTCCAGCTTTGTCTTGCGGGAGACCAGAGCCGGTGACCCGAAGCGTGTCACCAGCGCATTCCGTCTGATCTCCTGGACTTCCGAGTCGCGCATCATGCTCATCGCCGCGATGAAGACGTAGCAAGCCGCTCGGAGCATCCGCAGCTCCTCGCTCAGCTGCGACCGCGTGATCTCTGTGCGCCAAGGGCCGACGCTGCCGTCCGGCCGGGTGACCGCGACTGCCTCCGGGCATGGCATCGGCAACTCTCGCCACCCCCTGCGGTCGCCGTCAACTCCGTCCAGGTGGACGACCTGCCCGGCCGCCACCGCCTCCTCGATCATCCTCAGGCGGACCCGGCTGAAATCCTTGCGGAGGTCCAGGCGCTCGCGTCCTGCGGCCCCCCAGATGAGACGAGCGAGCGTCGCCAGGACGGGGGTACCCGCCTCGCCGTTCCGGTCGGCCGAGCCGCGGACGGGAACGCGGTTGGCTGGGTCGGACAGCCAGCGGCGGACATCGTCGTCCAGCCTGGAGCTGGAGATCCTTGTTGACGTCGGGCGATAGCTGGGAGCGTCCAGGTCTCTGTTGCTCTTCGTCGCGTAGACCGGTTTACTCTGCCCGCGCTCAACCGCGTCCAGCACTGCGGCCCGGCGTGCTTCCATGCGGGCGCTCTGCCTGCGGGCGGAGAAGAGGTCCTTGTTCTTCCCCTCCGTGATCATCTTGCTCAGGGCTTGCCAGACAGGTGCCCCAACTGGGGCGCCGTTCAGCTCCTTGGCGTGTACCGGGACAAGGTTCCCGGGGTGGGCAAGCCACTCGCTCACCATGGCGTCGACCAATGCCGACCTCGTCATGCTCAGCCGGTCAGAACGAGGGGCCTGGCCGGGCATCGCAGCCGGATGCCGCTCGAAGAGCTCCCGCCACTTGAAGATATCGGGGGCGAAGGTGTGGACATATGCCCAGGCCGCCCGCAGCAGGGGCCACCATGTCTCCGGGGGGATGGCTGGGGTAGACAGCCCGTCCTGTGCAGCCGCGGCGTTCTGAACCGCCTCCCACGCGACGTGGCTGGCAGGCCGGTCGCCCCAGGGGTCGCCGAACGGAGTGACGCCTGTGACGACCTTAACCACCCTCCGCAGGGCCCTCACGGCGTTGATGTAGGCGGCCACCGTGTCCGGCTCGCCCAGTTCGGTCCGGTCGTTGAGGAGTGCCTCCCAGTCCGTCTGGTCCCACTGCCCCAGGTCCGCATCGCGCCCCTCTTTGTGGGCCCAGCGGATGATTACCTGCAGTTTCTGGCAGTGGATGCGTACTGTGCTCACAGCCGTCGGCTCGGCCGGCAGGTAGATTTCCGCCTCCCGCAGGACTGGGTGTGTCGGGTTGAACAGCGCAAATGCCGTCTCCCGCAACTGCAGGTTCAGCAGGGAATCGTCGGCGGGAAAGGTGATTCTCCAGTCGGCAGGGAACCGGTTCGCCGGTCGGCCGATGCAGTCGGGCAGCCAGCTGTCGCTGTCACCGAACAGGGGGATAGGAACGCCTTCAATCACCTGGTGCGAGTGGCCGAAAACCGGTTCGTCATCGCGGAACCTGGCCGATGGCAGCGGTGCGGGCGAGGGCCGGGCCATCATCGGCCGTACTCCGTTCGCTGTCCCAGGGGCAGGTCGAGCCGGACCCCAAGTTCGGTGATCTCCTGCCGGGCTGCGGGCAGCCGGTCCGCGCACTCGGCGAACACTTCCTTCAGGGCACCGGCCTGGGCTCCCCAGACGGCCTGCCATCGCGGAGGCGGCAGCGCGGCCCGCATCCGCTCGATGTGGTCGGCAAGCAACAGCAACCGCGGCAGCTGCGAGGTGAAGATCACCGCATTGCGGCAGAGCATGCACATCGCCGGCGCGACATGGCAGAGCTTGTTTCCCGGTGTGTGTGGCGAGTCGTAGGGGTCGCGGCAGTTCACCAGCCCCATGTCCAGCTCGCCCGCCCTCATGGCTGCCGCCTGGCCAGGGTTCAATCCGAGGTCCTCGGCGACATGCGGCTCCTCCAGGCGGGACTCGGCATCCTCGTCGACCAGGACGGGAGCTGCGAGAGTGCGCTGAAAGACCCACGATTGGGCCCGGTTGACCGCTCTGCCCGCCATGATGTGCGCGGTCGTGCCCTGGGCATAGTGCCCGCGGTAGACCTCCACGTGGTGGTCGTCGCCGGCCAGGTCCGTGACCGTGCCACCGAGGGCCACCGCCCGCGTGACCTTGGTCGTCTTGCGCAGGCGACGCACATCGTGCGGCTGGGAGATTTCCAGAGGACGTCCCTGTCCGTCGCGCTGATCTGCGATCCAGTGGGTGAAGCGACGTTCTCTGCCGTTGAACCTGGCGAGATTCGCCTCGAGCCGCCCATCCTCGTATCGACGCTCGACGGCCAGGAACAGCCACGGCTCACCGTCGAACGCGTCCCGGGTCAATTCCGTGGCCGCCAACAGCCGCCGCATGAGGCCCGGCACGTCCCAGGCTCCGCCGCCCGCGAAGAACGGGCCCTTGCTGTCGTCGCTCTTGCCTTCCGGCAGTGTCTCCGTCTCGCGGTGCAGATCAGCCCGGATTCTCATGGCCCGCTTCTTCTGCTGCACCAGCCGCAAACCACCGTCAGTGAACTCCATGTCCGACAGATGCAGGTCATGGAGTTCTTCAGGAGTGATGTCGGTCATCCCCAGCAGGAGCAGAACTCTGAACGCCTGCAAATCCAGCTCGTCGGGGAACAACATCCGACCCAAAGCCCGGCCCAGGGCCCGGATGCCCGGCCTCTGCCCCTCCCCTGTCCACTCCGGCAGCAGCTCCCGTACCTCCAGTGGCCACCAGCGGGGGTTCTTGGGGAGGTTGTCTGTGAGGACCTGCGAGTTCAGCAGCCCTGTCCGGGTGACCCACAAGAGGTTCGGCAGATCACGCCATCCACCAAGAGCAGGGTCAGTGCCCGCCCCCAGCAGTTCACGGCCACGTACCAGCCGGTCCTCTGTCTTGCGCACGGCCGCGCGGGCAGCGTCCCGCAAGGCGATCCGCTCGGCGTTGGAGAATTCATCCAGCGGCCTGCCCCGCCCGGGCCGGTAGGAAGCCGGCGCCTGTGCACGCTTACGCAGGTTCCCGGGAACTTTGGGGTCCGCGCCTGCCCGTTGCCCGATCAAAGTCAGCAGCGAACGCACGTGGTTATAGGGCTGCTTCGACTGGAGGCCGTACTTCTGCCGTAGTGCCCCCTCCCACTGATAGATGACCTCCACAAGGTCGATACTCTGCCCGTCCAGACGGGCATCCTCTGGGTTCAGACCGAGCCCGGCCAGATACTGGTCGGCGAACGTCGCGAACAGCCGCACCGCCGTGGAATAGCCCGTGCCGCCCCCGGACAGCGACGAAGCCCGCGTGATCTTCAGCCACTCGTCGGCCAACTGACCAACCAGCAGCCGGCATTGATAGACCGAGGGGTCGATGCTGTGCGTCTTGGAACGGCCCCGGTATTCCTCGACCCAGACCCGGACACCGATCTTGCTCGGCTGCGGCTTCGGTGCCGGAGCGCTGGCGCGGGTGCGAGCCTTGCGCTCTCCCCTCCGGGCCATCAGGCGACCTCTCGTTCCGCGACGGCCGACGCGTAGTCCACATAGCTCTTGTCCTGGTCGTTCCATTCGGCGATAGCCTTGTTGACTAGGGCGTTCGTGTCCCGGAGATAGCGCAGATACCGCATCGTGGACTTCGGTCGCCGGTGCCCGAGCAACTGCTGCAGGACCAGCAGAGGGTTCCTGGAGATGTGGTCCACCAAGAACGCGTCATGCCCTCCCTCACGTAGCCGCGCGGCCTCTTCCCGCAGGATCAGCTGGGTCAACGACTGCAGCATGTAGATCGCGAAGGTGTGCCTGGTGTCGTGGATCTTCAGCTGCTCGGGCATGACCACGTCACACTCGTACTCCTCGGCGATCCGCAGCGTCCGCCGGTGGGCCTCGCTGAAGACCTGTTCCCACCGCTGCTTGGTCGGCATCCGCCCGCCACGGCCGACAAACAAGGCCATCGGCTCCAGACCTCTGTCACTCTCGAAGACCGCCCGGCGTCGGATCCCGGCCGGTATGGCCTCGATGCGGAGGGTACGGCGGCGGCCGTCGAGGATTCCCTTCAGTTTCCTGCGGCGCAGATCGATGTCTGTGACGACGAACAGTTCCTCCCGCCGCCTGGCCAAGGCCTTGGCTGACGCCCTGACCATGGCGGCCCGCTCAGTGCGGCGGTACATGTCGATCTCGCGCAGCGTCGCGTCCTGGACCATCACCGTCCGAGGTAGCCCGTACTTGGCGATCGCCTGCAGCGGCACTTCGGCCGGGGAACCGTCCCGCCGCGGCGCGGGCACCTCGATGTCCAGCAGGCAGCTGAACTCCCGCAACCGCGTACCCGTAGTGATCGCAAGCTCTCCAGCCGCACTGTTCCGCAGCGGGGATTGGCCGCGAAACGCACGGTCAACGCGGTCATCCGGCAGCAGGCCGCGCAACCCCACCTGCTTGAAGAGACGCCACTGCCGAAAGGTCAGATGCCGCACGTCCAGCTCGCTCGTCGCGCCCCAGGACAGCACGTCCCGGCCATTCGCGCGCCGGTAGTAGGGCGGCTCATCCAGCAGCTTCGCGCTGTGTACGGCCCAGTGGTAGAAGTTGTTGATCGTTGCCCGGCGCCGCTGCCAAGTGGCCGGCATGTCCGGGGACTCCCGCAGCTCAGTGCAGTCTTCGCGGTACGCCAGCAGATCGTCCTCGGTGGCCGACAACAAGTCTGTCGGCGGGTCCATCTCTCCCAGGAATTCCACCAGGTCCATGGCGTCGTAGGCGTAGTCCTGCATCGACTTCGCTTCCAACGTCTTCGACAACTCCAGGAAGAAGCTGCATAACGGCTCTAGCGGGCGCATGTCCGGGCCCAGGAAGAACGGCGTACCCTCCTTCACCGCCCCCGGCCGCTGTACATACGCCAGTGCATCAAGATCGACCTTCGGCGGTGCCTCGTAGTACCGGCGCACCTTCTCGTACGAGACAAAGAAATAGTCCAACTGCCCCTCCCCTGAGACAAGTAGAGATCAGCGAACCTAACAGCT
>NZ_JBHSOA010000165.1:0-512 GCF_042655885.1 Streptomyces chlorus | reverse complement strand
GGCGGAGGGGGCGGGGGTGTTGTTGCTGGAGCGGTTGTCGGATGCTCGGCGCAACGGGCATGAGGTGTTGGCGGTGGTGCGGGGGTCGGCGGTCAATCAGGACGGTGCGAGCAATGGGATGACGGCGCCGAGTGGTCCGGCGCAGCGGCGGGTGATCCGTCAGGCGTTGGCGGGTGCGGGTCTGTCTGCTGCGGATGTGGATGCCGTGGAGGGGCATGGCACGGGGACGGTGCTGGGGGATCCGATCGAGGTGCAGGCCTTGCTTGCCGCTTATGGGCGGGATCGGCCGGGGGGCAGGCCTTTGTGGTTGGGGTCGCTGAAGTCGAACATCGGGCACACGCAGGCTGCGGCGGGTGTGGCTGGTGTGATCAAGATGGTGATGGCGTTGCGGCACGGGGTGCTGCCTGCGACGTTGCATGTGGATGAGCCGTCGCCGGAGGTGGACTGGTCGTCGGGTGGGGTGCGGTTGTTGGCCGAGGCCGTGCCGTGGCCGGGGTCGGAGCGTGTGCGGC
>NZ_JBHSOA010000164.1:0-1630 GCF_042655885.1 Streptomyces chlorus | reverse complement strand
AGCCCTGCGATCGCCCCCAGCTCGGCGTGAAGGGTCGGCTCAGCGGCGACCGGTGATGTGATGAGGAGAAGGACTGTCACGTCGGTGTACTCGTCCTCGTAGAGGTCGTCTTGGCCGTCGTCTCCAGGAATGGCGTTCGGCTGGACGTGGAGGCGGGTCGTGTCGGCGAGGACAGCGAGGAAGTAGTTGCCGAGGTAGTCGCTCTCGCGCTCGGTGAAGCCCACCGTGAGTCGGTCGGCGAGCAGGTCGGACAGCTCCTGGGCCGTGTAGGTGTTCGTGCCGTAGGTGTCGAAGCTGGTCATCGTGACATTCTCCTCAGGCCGCAAGGGTCTCGGCGCGTTCGATCAGCTGGCCGTTCTCGAACCTGGCGCCCGCGCGGACCAGCGCCACCAGGTGGGCCCCGGTGATCGCCCGCCAGCGGGCCTGGGCCGACTCGACCAGCTTGAACACCATCGCGAGGGCGGCGGCGGGGCTGCCGGCGCCGCGGGTGACCCTGGTGCGGAGCTTGACCGTGGAGAACGTCGACTCGATCGGATTCGTGGTCCGCAGGTGGACCCAGTGCTCGGCCGGGAAGTCGTAGAACGCCAGCAGTTCCTCCCGGTCGTCGGTGATCTTCGCGACAGCCTTGGGCCACTTGGTGCCGTAGGTCTTCGCGAACGCCTCGATCGCCTTCTCGGCATGCGCGCGGTCCTCAGCGTTGTAGATCTCCTGCACCGCCTTCGTCGCGCCCGGTTGCGCGGACTTCGGCAGGGCGTTCGTGACATTCCGCGCCTTGTGAACCCAGCACCGCTGATGGCGAGCAGCGGGGAACACCTCGGCGAGCGCCCGCCACAGTCCCATCGCGCCGTCGCCGACGACCAGCTCCGGGTCGCGCATGCCGCGCCGTCGGCAGTCGCGCAGCAGGTCCGCCCAGGATTCGGTGGACTCCCGCAGCCCCTCCGCGAGCGCGATCAGCTCCTTGGTCCCGTCGACGCGGACGCCGAGCAGGACCAGGACACACGAGTGCGCCTGCCCGAGCCGAACCTTGGGGTGAACCCCGTCGGCCCACACGTAGACGAAGTCGCGGTCGGACAGGTCCCGGGCCTGGAAGGCGACGTGGTCCTCGCCCCACTGCTTCGTCAGCCGGGTCACCGTCGCCGCAGACAGCCCCGCCGTGCCGCCGAGGAACTGCTCCAGCGCGGGCACGAAGTCCCCGGACGACAGGCCGTGCAGGTAGAGCAGCGGCAGCACCTCGCTGACCTTCGGTGACTTGCGGCACCACGGCGGCAGAATCTTCGAGGAGAACCGCTTTCGCTCGCCGGTGGCCTCGTCGACGCGGCGGTCGTTCACCCGCGGCGCGGTGACCTCGACGGGTCCGGCCGCGGTGACCACGGTGCGGGGCCGGTGGTGGCCGTTGCGGACCACCAGACGGCGCCCACGCTCGTCGGTCTCGGCCGCCAACTCGGCTATGTACTGGTTGACTTCCGCCTCCAGCGCCGCGGCCAACATGCGGCGGGCGCCCTCGCGCACGATCTCGTCGATCAGGGAGCCGTCTCGCGTGGCGGCGTCGTCATTCACTACGGTGAGCACGGGCGTGCCTTCCCGACCGGCGCTCGCAACGCCGGCCTACTCGGTGACCATCAAAGGATCA
>NZ_JBHSOA010000163.1:0-1256 GCF_042655885.1 Streptomyces chlorus | reverse complement strand
GGTGGCGCGGGGCCAAGGAGGCGGACGCTTCGCGCGTCAGACAGTCACTTGTAGATCTTGCCGGGCTCGGCCTTGGCCGGAGCGAGCAGCTGGGAGACGGTCACGAAGGTGTAGCCCTGCTTGCTGAGCGCCTTCAGGATGGAAGGCATGGCCGGCACGGTGCCCTTGTGCAGCGGGTGGAGCAGGATGATCCCGTCGCGGTCGGCGCCCGCGAGCACGCGCTTGGTGATCAGCGCGGTGTCGTCCGTCTCGTAGTCCTTCGCGGTCACCGTCCACAGCACCTGCGCCATCCTCAGTTCTTTCGATACCTTGGAGACGCGGTCGTCGGTGCGGCCCTGGGGCGGGCGCATCAGCGTCGGCTCGCTGCCGGTGATGCTTGCGATGGCCCGTGCCGTGCGGCGCAGCTCGTCGCGGATCTGCGCATCAGAGACATCGGTCAGCACCGCGTGCGTCCAGGTGTGGTCCCCGATCTCGTGGCCCTCCTTGGCGATCCGCCGCACCACATCCGGGAACTTGTGGATGCGCCGGCCCTCAAGGAAGAACGTCGACGGCGCCTTGTACTCCTTCAGGAGGTCCATCAGCCGGTCGGTGGGTTCGCCCGGGTTGCCATCGAAGGTGAGCGCGATGCACTTGACCTTCCGGCAGTCCACCTGCCCTGACGGTACGCCTGCTCCAGACGCGGCCCGGTCACGTTCCTCGCGCGGGGAGAGCGTCTCCATCTTGTTCGCCTGGATGACCATGACGACGGTCACCGTCACGGCCGCCACCACGGTCAGGGGCAGGAGTATGAGTAGACGAGGCCGCCTCTTCAAGATCTTCATCCCAAGGAGAAGATTTCAGGGCCGGAAGGGTTGCCCAGCGGCCTCGATAGTGAGGCAGGACACGTGTGTTCAGCGCGTTTCCAGTGAGCTGCGGCGCCACCTCGGCTGCGATCCGCTCCAGCGTCTCTCCGACGTGCTCGGCCGCTGAGGGTGGCATGGTGTGCCTCGCGCCTGGCAACGGCCCACTACTGCGGCCGCCGCCAGGCGGGCCACCTCGGCTTCCGCCTCCGCGCATTGCTTGCGCAGCTGCTCGACCCGCCGCTGAATCATCCACGTCAGCACCGCGGCCGCCCTCCGCCCCCCTCTCCCGTACCGTGAACTCCCTTGATTCCGTGGACAGTAGACGGTACGGACGCCCCGCAGCCCCAGTTCCGGCGAATCACCCCATGACCAGACGATCACCTGCTACCGATCACGCCACCGACCAGCATGAGC
>NZ_JBHSOA010000162.1:0-1248 GCF_042655885.1 Streptomyces chlorus | reverse complement strand
AGTACTGGCGTGCTGGACGGGGCGTGAGTGATGTTGTGCGGCTATGGAGAGACCGGACTATCCGAGTGACGTGACGGACGAGCAGTGGGAACTGCTCAAGCCGATGATCGAGTCGTGGAAGCAGGGGCGGGTGGCACGGTCGGCGACGGGGCATCCGGGCTCCTGTGACCTGCGGGAGGTCGTGAACGCGATCTTCTACCAGAACCGGACGGGTTGTCAGTGGCGCTACCTCCCGCACGACCTGCCCGCCTGGTCGGCGGTGTTCTACTACTTCACGCTGTGGCGCCAGGACGGGCTCGACCAGCGGATCCAGGAACTGCTGCGCTGCCAGGTGCGGGAGAGAGCCAAGCGATTAGAGGACCCGTCCCTCGTGGTCATCGACACCCAGTCCGTCCGCGCGGCGGCCGGGGTCCCCAAGACCACGACGGGACTGGACGCGAACAAGAAGACACCGGGCCGCAAGCGCGGACTCGTGGTCGACGTCCTGGGCCTGATCATCGGAGTCGTCGTGCTCGCCGCCTCCGCCCACGACAACGCCGCCGGCACCGCCCTGCTCACCCAGGCCGCCGAGCGGTGCGGCAACCGCCTGGAGAAAGCCCTGGTGGACCAGGGGTTCAAGGACGAGACCGTCATCCACGGTGCCCTGCTCGGCATCACCGTCGAGACCGTGGTCCGCAACCCCGACGACAAGGCCAAAGGGTTCGTCCCGCAACCGAAGCGGTGGGTGGTCGAGCAGGTCAACGGCACCCTGATGCTCCACCGCCGTCTGGTGCGTGAGTACGACCACCGGCCCGACACCGCCGCCTCGCGCGTCTACTGGGCGGCCACCGCGAACATGACCCGCCGCCTCACCGCGCCTTCCCCGGCCTGGCGCGACGAGATCGTGGCGGCCGCATGAACAACGACATCACCGGCCTCCTCACGAGCCTGCAGGCCGAGCACGACCGGGTCACAGTCAGGGCCGATGACCTGCGCCGGCAGATCGAGCACCTCGCCACCGCCCTGGGCGACGCCGAGGCCCGGCTGGCCGAACTGGCCACAGCCAGAAAGGTCTTCGCCGAGCTCGCGCCGACTGGAACCGTATCCGAGCCGGCCGAGCAGTCCACCGCCTACCAGGCCATCGTGAACGCCTTCAACCAGCACCCCGACCAGGAATTCCGGGTCCGAGACCTGCACGAACTCCTCGGCATGCCCATCGACGACTCCTCCCTGAACGTCACCCGCAGCCGCCTCGGACGCCTCACCCGC
>NZ_JBHSOA010000161.1:0-1199 GCF_042655885.1 Streptomyces chlorus | reverse complement strand
AGGACCGGGGTGACCATGCGGACGCCCTGGCCGGCGGCGGCGGTGATGAGGTCGGCCGAGGGATAGCCGGAATCGAGGTAGTGCTCAGCGGGCTTCAGACCGCGCTCGGCGAGACGTCGCTGGACCGGAGCCGTCGCCTTCACATCGGGCACGGTGGCGTCGGTGGTGAACACGTCCGTGATCAGGTTCGGTGCCCTCCGGACACCGGCTTCGGTGGGAGTGTCACAGCTCTCCGTGAGATGGATCTTGTAGCCGAGCCAGAACAGGTCCTCACCCTTGGCCGCCCAGCGTGCGTCGAGATCGTAGGGCGAGGCGAGGCGGAGTTGGCCGGGCGGGACGCCCTCGTCATCGGCGGCCCGCTTCACGATCACCTCCCGCCCCTTGGCGTCGGTGCGGAGGTAGTAGGTCTGCACGAGGATCTGCCGCAGTACCCGCACTGCCTCGATCTCGCGTATCCATCCCGGGGCCCCGGGCGCCCACGCGGCCCGGCACAACGCCAGCGCGTCCTGGCCGAAGACCTGCGCGAGCCTGTCACGCTTGGTCTGCGAGGACGGCATCCGCCAGCTGTCCACCCGCGGCCCGTAACGGTGAGCGAACTCCGCGACGTCCACGGCCCCGGCCAGCCAGGACGGCGCCGCGACCGCGAGCGCCTCCAACGCGGCCCGCACACTCTCCCCGGCCAGCTCCAGACGGTTCAAGTCCCGCACCGCACTGATCACATGGGTGGAGTCCGTGCGCTGCTTCCCACCGGCAGCGACCAGCCCTTCGGCCTTGCAGTGCTCAAGGAGCCGGTCGAAGACCACCCGCTCCATGCCGTTGTCCGCGAGACGAGCCCGGAACCTGGACAACACACTGGCGTCGAAGCCGGTGTCCGTCAGCTCCACGCCCATCGCGTACTTCCAGTCGATCGCCCGCACCGCCATCGCCGCGGCCTGTCGATCAGTGAGGTCCTCAGCGAACTGCAACACCGTGACCAGCGACAACACCCCCGGCGACAGCCCCGGAGCACCCCGGACCCCGAACGCGTCGCTGAACGGCTCGTCCGCGAAGACCTCCGTGAGCCGGTCCCGCGCCCGCATCGCCAGGCTCCCCTGCGGAAACGCCGCCCGGGCCACCGCCGCCGTCTGCTCCGGAACCTCCGGCAGCCCCTTCGGCCGCATCGACACCCACACCACCCCCACGGCCGCACGACAGGACAA
>NZ_JBHSOA010000160.1:0-1060 GCF_042655885.1 Streptomyces chlorus | reverse complement strand
GAACTGGTCACCGCCGGTGACCCGATGCCCCTGCTCGTGGAACGCGAACGCGCCCTCTACGGCTCCTGGTACGAGTTCTTCCCCCGCTCCGAGGGCACCCCCACCGCCCCCCACGGCACCTTCCGCACCGCCGCCCGCCGCCTGCCCGCCATCGCCGCGATGGGCTTCGACGTCGTCTACCTCCCGCCCATCCACCCCATCGGCACCACCCACCGCAAGGGAAGGAACAACACCCTCACCCCCGCACCCGACGACGTCGGCGTCCCCTGGGCCATCGGCTCCCCCGAGGGCGGCCACGACACCGTCCACCCCCGACTCGGCACCCTGGACGACTTCACCTGGTTCGTCGAACAGGCCCACCGCCACAAACTCGAGATCGCCCTGGACTTCGCCCTCCAGTGCTCCCCCGACCACCCCTGGGTCCACAAACACCCCCAGTGGTTCAACCACCGCCCCGACAACACCATCGCCCCCGCCGAGAACCCGCCCAAGAAGTACCAGGACATCTACCCGATCGCCTTCGACACCGACCCCCAGGGCCTGCACACCGAGACCTGCCGCATCCTGCGCCACTGGATGAGTGCCGGCGTGCGCATCTTCCGCGTCGACAACCCCCACACCAAACCCGTCGCGTTCTGGGAACGCGTCATCGCCGACATCAACCGCACCGACCCCGACGTCATCTTCCTGGCCGAGGCCTTCACCCGCCCCGCGATGATGCACACCCTGGCCCAGATCGGCTTCCAGCAGTCCTACACCTACTTCACCTGGCGCACCACCAAACAGGAACTGACCGAGTACCTCACCGAACTCTCCGGGGACGCCGCCTCCTACATGCGGCCCAACCTGTTCACCAACACCCCCGACATCCTGCACGCCCACCTCCAGCACGGCCACCGGCCCGCCTTCGAGGTCCGCGCCGTCCTCGCCGCCACCCTCTCCCCCACCTGGGGCATCTACAGCGGCTACGAACTCTGCGAGAACACCCCCCTGCGCGAGGGCTCCGAGGAATACCTGAACTCCGAGAAATACCAGCTCACCCCCCGCGACTGGGACACCG
>NZ_JBHSOA010000159.1:0-647 GCF_042655885.1 Streptomyces chlorus | reverse complement strand
CCTTGATGACGCGCCGGCTCGCCACGGCGGGGCAGACGCCGGTCCGCGCGCTGCCGCCCGCCTCAGCGTGAACCGGCGGTGAAGGAGCGCCCGTCCTCGCTGACCAGCCAGTACCGCTCGACCAGCCGCTTGAGCTGGGCGCGGACACCTTCCTGCCGGCTGCGGCCGGCTCCTTCACCGAACAGGGCGCGGACCACATCCGGCACCCGCACCGGCCCGTCCGCACTCGACACGAACGAAACGATCTCGGAGTACAGGCCGGGCAGCCGGGCCGGATCGGCCCCTTCGCTCCACTGCGGCACATACCGCGACCCGGACCCTGCCCCGGGCACACCGTGTGAGGACTCCGCGGCTTCGCCCGCATCCGCAGCGGCCGGCACCCCGGCCGCCCCGTCAGCCCGGTCACCGGCCCCGCCCTCACGCAGTTCCTGCTCGACCTCCTCAAAGATCTCACCGCCGATACGCCAGCGCGTGACCTGCGCTTCGACCTGGTCGGCCTCCCGCTGCAACACCGCGATCCGCTCGTGGAGTTCGGCGGCGCGCGCCTCGAGATCGCGCAGGCGACGCTTCATGACAGCGGCGGGCGTGGGCACGGCGGACCTCCGGACTCGATGACGAGGACGCCGTCACCCTGCACACCCGCACCC
>NZ_JBHSOA010000158.1:0-745 GCF_042655885.1 Streptomyces chlorus | reverse complement strand
GTTCGAGCCCTCGGGGCCGCCGACGATGAAAACCGCCCGAATCCGACATGAGCCAAGTACTTCAGGAGCCATCTTGTCCCGGAGCCACTCTCGCAAGTTCTCTCGTTCTGAGACCACACGGGCTGAGGCCTTCAGTGATGGTGTGTTCGCCATTGCCGTCACGCTTTTGGCCCTCAATCTCGCTGGTCCGCCGCACAAGCCGGGCGGCCTTGGCCAGGCTTTGCTGGCTCAGTGGCCTGCCTACCTCGGCTACCTGGCGTCCTTCGGCTATGTTTCCGTGATCTGGCTCAACCACCACCAGGCCTTCGTGCGTATCAGGGCCATGGACCGCGGACTACATGCCGCCAACCTGTTTCTCCTGCTCACCACGGCGGCGCTTTCCTTCCCCACCGCGGTGGTCGCGGACGCACTGCAGGCCGACCCCACGGGCTCCGACGCGCGGGTGGCTGTCGCTCTCTACGCCGGCCTCGCCGCAGCGATGTGCCTGAGCTGGGTGGCCTTCTACCAACAGACCGTCCGCCGACCCGAGTTGCTCGACCCTGATGTGGAGGACACGTACGTGCGGCACGGACAGCTTCGTTCCTGGGCTGGAGCCGTCGCCTACACCGTCGCCGGCCTCCTTGGGGTGTTCGTCGCACCGTTGCTGGCGATCGCGGTGTTCGTAATGCTCCCTGTCTTCTACTTCGTCACCAGCGAAGGTTTGCCCGGTGGCCGGGACGGCTCTCCTGATACAGGACCGCATGCC
>NZ_JBHSOA010000157.1:0-880 GCF_042655885.1 Streptomyces chlorus | reverse complement strand
TCCCACCGCTCGACGTTTCCCCACGTCAAGCCACGAAGTACTGCTGGAGTACTAGGGCGTGTTCCAGGTTCAGATCACTGTTGGGTCAAATCGCTCCGCCGGAGTGGCTCGGGACGGTAGACATCCGGGGTGACGCGAGGCGATCTGACGGACGCAGAGTGGGAGTTGTTCGAGCCGCACCTGCCGCTCGGCGTGAGCGGACCGATCCCTGACCTGCGTAAACAGTTGAACGCGGTGATGTGGAGGTTCCGGACCGGGAGCCCGTGGCGCGACATCCCCGAACGCTACGGGTCCTGGTCCACCGTCTACGGCCGCTTCCAGCAGTGGGCCCTTGCGGGCACCTTCGAGACGCTGATGGAGCGGATGATCGCCGAGGCGGCCCGGCGAGGACAGGCCGATCTGGACCTGGTCAGCGTCGATTCCACCGTCGCACGCGCGCATCACCACGCGGCCGGCATGGCCGTCGACCCCGAGCTCCTGGAGGAACTGGTGAAAGCCGCCGAGGAGGAAAAGGGGCTCCAGCAAAGGGACAATCCGCCCAGGTGACGGCCGAAGGCGACCCGGTCGAGGAAGCGTTACGTGCCGAACGACGACGGATACGCCGCCGCCACAAGGCCCGCCTGAAAGCTGCCGCGTTGGGGCGCTCGCGGGGCGGGCTGACGGTCAAGACGCACCTGGCCACCGACCGGCGGTGCCGCCCGCTGTCGTTCGTGGTGACGCCGGGACAGGCGGCCGACAGTCCGCGTTTCGCCGCGGTCCTCGACCGAGTCAGGATCCGTGGGCCGGTCGGTCGGCCCCGCACCCGCCCCGGGGCCGTCGCCGCCGACAAGGCGTATTCCTCCCGCGCGAACCGCTCCTACCTGCGTAAACGTCGGATCCA
>NZ_JBHSOA010000156.1:0-1604 GCF_042655885.1 Streptomyces chlorus | reverse complement strand
TGCTCACGCAGCTCATCATGGTGATCGTGGCGGGGAGATCGTCCGTCACCGCGCCACCTGGTGGCGCGTCAGTACGAGCAGGGCCCGCACCAGCGCGGTCGCGTGCCGCGGATGCATGCGCACCTTGGTAAGGATCCGGAAGGTCTTCAGGCTTGCGAAGCCGTGCTCGACCGGTGCCCGTAGGCTGCTGATCAGCCGGTTCACGACCTTCTTCGGCGAGGAGAGGCGCTTGCCGCCGCTCGCCTTGAACCCGGTGATGACCGCCGGCTGCTCGGATTCGCCGTCGTCCAGGCCGACGAAGCCCAGGTCGGCGATCGCCCCCAGCTCAAACTCGCGCAGCCGCGCGCACAGCTTCTCGTAGCGGGCGGCCGTGATCTCGCTGCAGGCGCCGCGGCGGGCCGAGGAGATCCACAGCAGCCGCCCCTTCGCATCGGTCAGGGCGAGGAAGAGCAGGCCGTGCGCCTTGTGCTTGCCCGAGTAGTTCTTCCGGTTCGCCTGACCGGTTCGTCGCCGGGTACGGATCAACGTGCCGTCCAGCAGCACCAGGCACCCGCTGTCCTTGGCCACTTTCGCCAGCGCGCGGTCCAGACGCGGGGCCCGTGCGGCCAGCAGGCCGATCACCTCCAGCACCCAGCGCCGCACCGTGGAGACCGACACCGAAGCGCCGCCGGCCAGATCGGCCAGCCGCTCGTCGTTGCGCAGGTGGGCGAGCACGATCACCGCGATCCGCCCGTCGCTCAGGGCGCGCCACCGTGAGCGGATCTTCTTGCGGTGGGCGCGGATCAAAGAGACCACATGGTTGACGGTCGAAGTGGACAGCGGCAGGCGGACGGAGTAGACAAGGCTGATGCCGCCCCCGGCAGGGCTGGACTTGGTCTTCACACACCGCCCAACTCCCGCCGGGGGCACGCTCGTTACGGCCGAAATCGGCCCTTGCGCGGGGCCGGGCCGCGGGCTACCGGGGCAGGTAGCGCCCGGCGGGCGTGCGGGTGATCCAGCCGCGCTCGGACAGCTTGCGCAGCTTCCCGCGCACCGCCTCCACCTTCGCCGGCGCCAGATCCAGCCCCAACGCGCGGGCCACGTCCTTGGCCTGCAGCGGGCCGTCGCCGCCCGCGACGACCTCCATGATCGTCCGGTACTCGGCGGGCAGATCCTCGATCCGGCTCTCGGGGCCTCGCGGGCCGAACAGCAGCTGGCCCGCGGCACCCGGCGTCGCACCGGGGCTCTGCGCGGGCACGGCCGGGGCACCGCCGGTGGCTTCCTCCAGCGCCTGCTGCCAGACCGCGGCGTCGGGATGCCCCGCGTCGGCATCCTCCTGGTACTGCTGGTAGACGATCTCGGCTGCCTCCAGCCGGGCCACCTCGGCCTCGGTGTCGGCCAGCTGCTTGCGCAACTGCTCGGCGCGTGCTTCCAGCACAACGCGGCGTTCCAGCAGCCACACCATCAGGTTCTGGACCATGTCCCCTCTTTCGCGAGCCCGCCGTCGCGACCCTGCTCGCAGGGTAAGGGGACGAGTACGTAGCGTGCAGGAGATCCAGGAAGACGCCCCGACGCGGAGCGACAGATGATCTCCCCGCCACGATCACCATGATGAGCTGCGCGAG
>NZ_JBHSOA010000155.1:0-1575 GCF_042655885.1 Streptomyces chlorus | reverse complement strand
CGACTCTGGCTTGAAGGCTTGTCAGGTCGGCCGGTGGGGTGACAGCCGGCGAGATGGTGATGCTCTGGGCCTCAAGCAGTCGTCTGATCTTCAGCAGGGTGCGGTGCATGGCGGTGCGGCTGCTGCCGAAGAGCACGGCGAGAGGTTCCGCGGCCAAGTTGATGCGCAGGTGGAGCACGGTGGCCAGGACCTGGTTGTCGAAGGCGAGCCGGGGCGGGCGACCACGCCGGGTGTCTCCTTCCGGAGCCAGGGTCTTGATGAGGTGTTGCAACTGGTGTGGGGCCAGGCCGGTCAGTGCGGGATCGGACAGCAGTACCGGATCCCACTGCGGCGCCAGTGGTCGGCCGCTTCGGGCTGCTGGGATGGCCGGGGTCGGCTGGGGATGCAGGGCATAGTTCCAGTCGCCGTGGAAGGCGTGACGGGTCAGCGGCAGGGCCGCCATCTCCGCGTCGCCGACACCGACGCCGGTGGGGTAGGTGTTGGTGTCCAGCTCGGCCCTCACCCGCAGTCCGGTGCGGGTGGTGGTCGCGGCAATCGACTCGAGGATGACTTCGTGGCTGGTCAGTGGGCGGCCGCGCCAGTTCATCGTGATGTGGGAGAAGAGCCGGTGTTCGATCTTGTTCCACTTCGACGTGCCCGGAGGCAGGTGACAGACCGTGATGACCAGGTCGGTCTCGGCGGCCAGGCGGGCGAGGTGGAGTTTCCAGGCCCGCGTGCGATAGCCGTTGGAGCCACCTGCGTCAGCGGTGATCAGCAGCCGGGAAGCCTGCGGGTAGTCGGCCCGGCCCTGACCGAGCCACCAGCGGCGGATTGATTCCACCGCGAACGCGGCAGTGTCGTGGTCGGTGCCGACGTTGACCCAGCCGGTGTTCGCCGCCAGGTCGTAGATTCCGTAAGGGATGGCCTTGCCCAGTTGCGGGTCGGCGAAGTCGTGGACGTGCACCAGCACCGGTTCCTCGGCCGGCCGCCAGGAACGGCCCGGGTTCTTGAAGGCGCCGACGAGTTCCTTTTTCTTGGCGTCGACGCTGATCACCGGCTGTCCGGTGTCCCGGTGGTCGCGTGCTTGCTCGTTGAGGTAACGGAACTGGGCGTCCCGGTCCACATGTTGACTGCCCTCGAGCGTCTTGGCATTGGCCTGCAGGCTGAACCCCTCTCCCCTCAACAAGCAGGCGACGGTGTCCGCGCCGACCCGGTGCCCCTGCCGGGTCAGCTCGGCCGCCAGCGTGCGGGTCGACTTGGTCGTCCACCGCAACGGCGACATCGGATCCCCACGCTCGTCCGGCTCGACCAGACCCAACAGGGCACTTCGCAGCCCGGGATCGAGGTCCGCGACGCGTTTGCGTCCGCCGCCCGGCCGCCGCACCCGCCCCGACAGGGACTCGCCCGCCTCCAGGTCGGACACCCCCTTGCGGACCGTCGTCTCGCTCATCCCGGCTGCCCGGGCCACGGCCCGCACACCGCCATGTCCCAGCCCTTGGGCCTCGGCGGCCATCAGCAGTCGCCGCTGCCGCTCGTCCAGATGCGGAAACAACACCGCGAACTTCACGGCAAGTTGATCAAAAATCTCGTTCGGGA
>NZ_JBHSOA010000154.1:0-942 GCF_042655885.1 Streptomyces chlorus | reverse complement strand
TCGTTCGAGCGCAGGACGCGTCCGTGCAGGATGGTGTGGCGCAAGGCGTAATAGGCGCTCTCGTGTTCCCAGCGCTCATGATAGAGGCGCACGAGGTGGCCGGCGGGATAGCGGCGGGCATCCAGGAGCGTGGTCACCAGGCGGTAGGAGCCCTCGAAGGTGCTGCCGTCCGTGCAGGTGATGCTCACCTGAGCTTCGATGATGCGCACCCGGACGCCACCGATAACCGAGAGGTAGGAGGAGTCCGTGAGCGGTTTCAGGACTGGCGGGCGACGGCGCTTGTTGATACGGCCGAGGACCTGTGCGCCGGTGGCGTGCACCGCGGCGAGGAAGTCGTTGCCGTCGAAGCCCCGGTCCCACAGCACCAGCATCTTCGGGCTCAGATGCTGCAACAGCCGGGTGGCGTAGGAGGTTTCGCCCTCCCGGGTGGGGCCGAAGACCGCGCCGATCACGGACCGGGTGCCGGTCTCGACCAACGTCATCAACTCGACCTGGGGATACCCGCCGTGCGGGCACTTTCCCAGCCAGCCCCGGTTGCGCTCGCTGTCGGGCACCTTGGTCGAACTGCAGCCGTCGAACGACACCGTCCGATACGGCCCGAATCGCACCCCCGGCGTCCTGGGCTGGGCCAGCGCCCCGGACAGCACCTCGAACAATGTCCTCACCGGGACACTGCCGAGTCTGCGCCGCAGATCACGCAACGCCTTCGCGCTCGGGCAGGCGACCGGAATCCCGGACAGGCCGGCGATCAGCTTGTCCCAGACCAGCCGGTAGCCGACCTCGGGAAACAGGCACATCGCCAGAAGGAAGTAGACACCGACCCGCGAGGGCAGATCACGCAGCCGCCGTTGCACGGTCCTGGTCTCGGACAAGACCGCGTCGACCAACTCGAACGGCACGATCGACGTCAGTTCTCCCAGGTGACCGGGCGCGAAACGGCCC
>NZ_JBHSOA010000153.1:0-1413 GCF_042655885.1 Streptomyces chlorus | reverse complement strand
CCGGTGTCGTGGGGGCGTTTGACGCGGTAGGAGTTGTGGCGGGCTCGCTTGACGACTCGGGGGTAAGTGCGTTGTCGGCGTTCGGGATTGGGGCGCTGGAGGAGTTCGGTGATGGCCGCTTGGCGGGTGGCGGTGCGCGGGTGGTCAGGGGGGAAAGGCCGCCTGGCCGGTGACCTGGCGGCGGGTGATGCGGACGGCGCGGAGGAAGGAGAGCCGGTCGGGATCGAGTTCGGCCTGGTCGGCGGCGCGGGTCATGAACGAGCGGACGGCGTAGTGGGTCAGCAGCAGGCCGTAGATCTCCTGCTCGACCAGTTCGGGGCTCTTCGAGCGCAGGACGGCGGCGGTGCCCAGGAGCTGGGATTTTATCTCCGCCAGTGCCGTTTCGTGTTCCCAGCGCTGGTGGTAGGCCCAGGCGAGCTCGGCGGCCGGGAGGTGCGCGGGGTCGAGCAGGTCGGTGGCGAGGACGATGAGTTCGCCACCGGGGTTGCGGTCGGGCACGGTGTACTCCACCACCCGCACCAGCTGGGCCCGGTCGTCGTCCAGGGGGTGTCCGGCGCGGGCGGTCCGCAGCAGGCGGCGGCGGGTGGGGGCGTGCAGGCCCGGCGCGTACAGCAGGGCCAGGTAGGAGCCGTCGTCCAGCGTCCGTACCAGGGGCAGCTCCACGCTGGCGCCGATGCGCCAGCACAGGTGGGCACCGTGTTCACGGGCCCGCTGCCACAGCGGCCAGGAGTACAGGCCGGCGTCCGCCAGCAGCAGCATGCCGTCCTGGAGGCAGTGCAGGGCGTCGGGAGCCAGGGTGCGTTCCCCCTCACGGATCGAGCCGACCACGGCGCCGATGACGGCGTGGGTGCCGCATTCGCTGACCGCGACCAGGTGGGCCTTGGGGAAGGCGGATGCCTTCGGGCCCGATCCGCAGCGGCCGAAGCGGGCCGCGTTCTCGGCGGTGTCCGCGACGTCCAGGCTGGTGCCGTCCAACGCGACCAGGCGCATCCCGGCCAGCCAGGCACCGCGAGTACCCGGCTGGGCCACCGGCACCGCGGCCCGTTCGAACAGCAGCCGCATCGGTTCGACCCCCAGCCGCTGCCGGGCCTGGGTGAGCGCCGACGGTCCGGGCACCTTCCAGGCTCGCTCCCACGAGGCCAGCGCCACCAGCCCTCCGGCGAGCTTGCGCATGACCTCCTCGTAGGAGTCCCTGAAGAACAGCGACAACGCGAGCACGAAACGGATCACCACGTGTGCGGGCAGCAGCCGGACCCGCTTCTCCTGGCGCCCGGTCGCGGTCAGGACCTCATCCAGCAGCTCTCTGGGGAAGGCGTCGGCCAGCACTCCCAGTGCGATGTGATCCGTCAACAGCCCGCCGGCCCCGGGCACTTCCGTCTTCGTCTGAGCGCCAGTCACTCGCCGACCTTACCG
>NZ_JBHSOA010000152.1:0-605 GCF_042655885.1 Streptomyces chlorus | reverse complement strand
TCGCGTCGGCCACTGGATCCCGAAATCCGAGCACCGACGACACCTCCTGGACGATACGTAAAGAATGCCGGACTCCGCATCATGGATAGTATCCCCGGTCTCCCGCAGTATCGATGTCGAACGGATCGGCATCGAGAGAGTGATGGAGACACCCACATGGGACAGCTGGAAGGCAAGACGTCGGTGGTCACCGGGGGCAGCACCGGTATCGGTCTGGCCACCGCCGTACGGCTGGCGGACGAGGGCGCGTACGTGTTCGTCACCGGCCGACGCGAGTCCGAGCTGGAGGCCGCCGTCAAGACCATCGGAGCAGACCGGGCCACCGCGGTCGTCGGCGACATCTCGAAGCCGGAGGACCTGGACCGGCTCTACGAGGCGGTCCGGGCGCGAGGCAAGGGTTTGGACGTGCTCGTGGCGAACGCGGCGGTCGGTGCGTTCGTGACGCTGGAGCAGACCACCGAGGAGCACTTCGACCAGACCTTCGGGGTCAACGTCCGAGGCACGCTGTTCACCGTGCAGAAGGCGTTGCCGCTGCTCAGCGACGGAGCCTCGATCGTCCTGGTCGGTTCGACGGCCGGCGACCGTGGAGTAGAGGCGTTCGGCGC
>NZ_JBHSOA010000151.1:0-1911 GCF_042655885.1 Streptomyces chlorus | reverse complement strand
AGGGCACGGCCGCAAGGTCCGTCTCTCGGTGCCGACCCCAGTGAACTCCGGTTACTGCCGGGGGTGATGGGTGGTTGGTCGTTGTTTGAGAACTGCACAGTGGACGCGAGCATCTGTGGCCAAGTTTTTAAGGGCGCACGGTGGATGCCTTGGCACCAGGAACCGATGAAGGACGTGGGAGGCCACGATAGTCCCCGGGGAGCCGTCAACCAGGCTTTGATCCGGGGGTTTCCGAATGGGGAAACCCGGCAGTCGTCATGGGCTGTCACCCATACCTGAACACATAGGGTATGCGGAGGGAACGCGGGGAAGTGAAACATCTCAGTACCCGCAGGAAGAGAAAACAACCGTGATTCCGGGAGTAGTGGCGAGCGAAACCGGATGAGGCCAAACCGTAGGCGTGTGAGACCCGGCAGGGGTTGCGCCTACGGGGTTGTGGGATCTCTCTTTCATGGTCTGCCGGCCATGAGACGAGTCAGAAACCGTTGATGTAGGCGAAGGACATGCGAAAGGTCCGGCGCAGAGGGTAAGACCCCCGTAGCCGAAACGTCAACGGCTCGTTTGAGAGACACCCAAGTAGCACGGGGCCCGAGAAATCCCGTGTGAATCCGGCGGGACCACCCGCCAAGCCTAAATATTCCCTGGTGACCGATAGCGGATAGTACCGTGAGGGAATGGTGAAAAGTACCGCGGGAGCGGAGTGAAATAGTACCTGAAACCGTGTGCCTACAAGCCGTGGGAGCGTCGCGTTGAATGCTTGTCATTCAACGTCGTGACTGCGTGCCTTTTGAAGAATGAGCCTGCGAGTTTGCGGTGTGTTGCGAGGTTAACCCGTGTGGGGAAGCCGTAGCGAAAGCGAGTCCGAACAGGGCGATCCAGTAGCATGCCCAAGACCCGAAGCGGAGTGATCTAGCCATGGGCAGGTTGAAGCGGAGGTAAGACTTCGTGGAGGACCGAACCCACCAGGGTTGAAAACCTGGGGGATGACCTGTGGTTAGGGGTGAAAGGCCAATCAAACTCCGTGATAGCTGGTTCTCCCCGAAATGCATTTAGGTGCAGCGTCGTGTGTTTCTTGCCGGAGGTAGAGCACTGGATAGGCGATGGGCCCTACCGGGTTACTGACCTTAGCCAAACTCCGAATGCCGGTAAGTGAGAGCACGGCAGTGAGACTGTGGGGGATAAGCTCCATGGTCGAGAGGGAAACAGCCCAGAGCATCGACTAAGGCCCCCAAGCGTACGCTAAGTGGGAAAGGATGTGGAGTCGCACAGACAACCAGGAGGTTGGCTTAGAAGCAGCCACCCTTGAAAGAGTGCGTAATAGCTCACTGGTCTAGTGATTCCGCGCCGACAATGTAGCGGGGCTCAAGCGTACCGCCGAAGTCGTGTCATTGCAGCACATGGGGCCAACGCCCGCTGTGATGGGTAGGGGAGCGTCGTCTGCCGGGTGAAGCAGCCGCGGAAGCGAGTTGTGGACGGTTGACGAGTGAGAATGCAGGCATGAGTAGCGATACACACGTGAGAAACGTGTGCGCCGATTGACTAAGGGTTCCTGGGTCAAGCTGATCTGCCCAGGGTAAGTCGGGACCTAAGGCGAGGCCGACAGGCGTAGTCGATGGATAACCGGTTGATATTCCGGTACCCGCTGTGAAGCGCCAGACATTGAATCGGGCGATGCTAAGTCCGTGAAGCCGTTCCGGACCCTTCGGGGAAAGGAAAGTGGTGGAGCCGACGGACCAGACCCGTAGTAGGTGAGCGATGGGGTGACGCAGGAAGGTAGTCCAGCCCGGGCGGTGGTAGTCCCGGGGTAAGGGTGTAGCCCGTCATCCAGGTAAATCCGGATGGCATGTGGGTGAGACCCGATGCCGAGCCGATTGCGGCGAAGTGGATGATCCTATGCTGTCGAGAAAAGCC
>NZ_JBHSOA010000150.1:0-554 GCF_042655885.1 Streptomyces chlorus | reverse complement strand
ACCCGACCGACGCGATCGTGCGCGTCGACGCCACCACCGTCTGCGGCACCGACCTGCATATCCTGCGCGGAGAACTCCCCGAAGTGAAGCCCGGAACGGTCCTCGGCCACGAGGCTGTCGGCGAGGTGATGGACGTCGGCCGCGAGGTCCACTCCATGGGCCCGGGCGATCAGGTGATCGTGTCGTCCGTCACGGCCTGCGGCCACTGTCAGTTCTGCCGGGACAGCATGTTCGGACAGTGCCGCGGCGGGGGCGGGTGGATCCTCGGGGATCTGATCAACGGCACCCAGGCCGAGTTCGTACGGGTGCCCTTCGCCGATTACTCCACCCGGCGGACGCCCGGCACCTTGGCGCTCGATGACGCCGTCCTGTTCTCCGAAGTCCTCCCCACCGCCTACGAGGTCGGTGTGCGCAACGGACACGTGAGCCCCGGAGACACCGTCGTCGTCGTGGGCGCCGGTCCGATCGGACTCGCCGCGATCATCACCGCACGGATCTACTCACCGCGCAGAATCATCGCGGTGGACCTGTCCTCCTCCCGGCTGGAAGCCGCC
>NZ_JBHSOA010000149.1:0-17564 GCF_042655885.1 Streptomyces chlorus | reverse complement strand
CAGACAGGACCTGTGGACGAAAGATCAGATGTCTCATATTTTTTGCCACGCCTTGACCTTCGCCTTGGGCTAGGTTTGACGCTGTTGCTGCGGAGGTTACGGAGGGACGGCCCGTGAAGGACGTGAGCGAGCGCGCCAAGAACCGTTTGGTCATGCTCGATGGTCATTTCGCGCACCCCGTGAGAGTGGAACATGCCGAGCCGATCGGCTCTGGCGTATTCCTCGTCCGGGTTCGTCACGCCAATGGGGCGCCTGACGAAACGCAAATCCTAGAATCTGAGCTCGAAGCCTCCCTAGCGAAAGCCGCTCCAAAACCAGAGTTGGTTGACGCGCAAGATCTGTTCTTGTGGGTGGAATCTCAGCGCATCAGACATGCCTTCGCTCATGATCCACTCTTCGCTGTTTCGATGAGCGGTGTTCGCGGTCTGCCGCATCAGATCGAAGCCGTTTATCGGCACATGCTGCCTCAGCCACGTCTGCGCTTCGTTCTTGCAGATGACCCCGGCGCCGGCAAGACGATCATGGCGGGACTGCTCCTGAAGGAGCTGAAGCTTCGAGGCGCGGTGGAGCGCATCCTGATCCTTAGTCCTGCCCCGCTCACCACGCAGTGGCAGGACGAGATGCTAGAAAAGTTCGACGAACAGTTCGAGATCGTGTCGGGTGAGCAAGTCCGCTACCAGCTTGGCCAGAGCCCCTGGGAACGTTTCCCCCTCGCGATCAGCAGCATCGATTTCGCCAAGCGTGACGACGTGCGGGATGAACTGTTACGCACGCAGTGGGATCTAGTTGTCGTTGACGAGGCTCACAAGGCATCAGCTTTCACAAAACGGGGCCGAGACGAGCGAGTCGTGAAGACTAAAAGGTATGCCCTGGTAGAAGGCGTTGCTCAGCAGGCAGACCGGCTACTGCTGCTCACAGCAACACCGCACTCAGGCGACGAGGACAGGTTCACTCGTTTCCTTGGGCTACTGGACCCGGATCAGTTCTCGACGCCAGACCTCGTGAAGAAGCAGATCGCCAACGAGGGCAACCCGTATTTCCTGAGGCGCCAGAAGGAAGACCTCGTAGATGAACACAATCACGCACTGTTCGTTGAGAGGCACGTCCGCACTCAGCCGTTCCAGCTTTCAACCGCTGAATACGCGCTGTACCAGGATGTAACCGAGTACGTGAACCGGTACCTGGGGCCTAGTGCAGGGTCCCGCGGCAACGCCGTGGCCCTCGCCCGCACCGTTCTTCAGCGTCGACTCGCATCCAGCCTCGGGGCCATCCGGTCTTCGCTGATGAAGCGCGCCGACCGCCTGAGCGACCTCATTGATCAGCTGAACATGATGTCGTCCGCCGAGCGGAACCGGCGCCTTGCCTCCCTCGGGCGCATGCCGGCGGATTCAGACTTCGAAGACGACGGTGAAGCGGCTTCGGACGACCTGGACGAAACCGTCGATGACGCGTTGGTCACCGAGGTCACCAGCGCCGAACAGCTCTCGCAGCTGCGCGCCGAAGTCAGCGAGCTCCGAAAGCTGGTGGTTCACGCTGACCGGGTCAGGGACCTGGGTGATGAACGAAAGCTGGTGGCGCTGCGCGAATGCCTCAGGAGGGCAGAGTTCGATGAGCTCAAGGACGGCCGGGGCAAGCTCCTCATCTTCACGGAGCATCGGGACACCCTGGACTACCTGGAAGAGGACCTCCGCAAGCAGGGCTACACCGTGTGCACGATCCACGGTGGGCAGTCCCCCGCGGAGCGAAAGCGAGCGCAGCACGACTTCCGACAGAACAAGCAGATCTGCATCGCGACCGAGGCTGCTGGGGAGGGCATCAACCTTCAGTTCTGTCACCTGATGATCAACTATGACCTTCCGTGGAACCCAGTCCGTCTAGAGCAGCGCATGGGCCGGGTGCATCGGATTGGGCAGAGTGCGGACTGTTGGATCTTTAACTTCTGCGCGACCAACACGATCGAAGGCCAGCTGTTGGCTGGTCTTCACGCGCGGCTCGAAGCGATGCGAGACGATCTCGACGGCCGTGTGTACGACGTGATCGGCGAACTTCTCACCATCAACGGCATCGACTTCGAGCGGCTCGTAAAGGAGACCCTCGCCAGCCCTACTCGGGCCAACCGAGACGCTGCCGTCGCCGCGATCAACCGCCTCAACCCGAACAAGCTGGCCGAGTACGAGAAGGACACAGGCATCGCCCTGGCGAAGAAGTACGTGGACATCGACTGGGTACGCGGCCAGAACTTCTTGTCTGAGGAGCGGCGCCTCATGCCGGAGTACGCAGAAGCGTTCTTCCTGCGAGCCGCCAGCCGTCAACGACTCCGTGTGGAACGCCGCGCGGACCAGCTGCTCCGCATCGAACACGTTCCCGTCGCCCTGCGAAGCGAGGACCTCGCGGCGGTCAAGCATCGCGGCCGTCCGGATTCGGAGTACCGCAAACTCACCTTCAAGAAGGAGGAACGAGACCGAGTCGAGCACGAGGAGTCAGTGCTGTGCTCACCAGGTCACCCACTGTTCGCGGCGCTCGCTGAGTCCCTGGAGCGGGACCTAACTGCGGACGGTATCCCTCAGGGTGCTGCAGCGTTCGTCGACCCAGGTGCGCGGGCACCTTATTTCGTTCACCTTTTCGCCTACGAGGTAGTCGGTGAGGACCTGCACGGGGCAGCGGAACTTGCTTTCGCGGAAGTGGTGGCGGTGATAGAGGATCATGACGGCCTTCACCGGGGACCAGCTGACGTCCTGCACACCCTTACGCCGGCAACCCCTACCGAAGCACGCAAAGCTGCCGCAGTTTCGCCAGAGAAGATCAAGACGGCGACGGACTGGCTGCGTGTCCAGGTTCAGCTCCCCCGCAGCAACGCGGAGCGGATCAACCGCCTGGATCAAGCCAAACTCCGGGCTTCCTACCTTGAGGAAGCCATGGAGGCGCAGAAGCGTCGCCTGGAAGGCCGGTGGGACGTTTACGACACCAAGGTTGCTTCCGGGGACGACTCGTATCGCCTTCAGAGGGACAACACCGCACGACAGCTCCAGGAGTTGAAGCACCGGCGGGCCGCCAAGCTGGAGTCCCTCAACCGCCTCGGCGTCGTGCGTTCAGGCAAGGTGACGCACCTCGGGTCAGCCTCAGTCGTACCGCCCAGCGCGCCGGAGCACCCTGATGTCGACGTGATGCGAGCCAGCAGCAAGGAAGTGGAGGACGCAGCGGTTGAGGTGGCTATGGCCTTCGAACGACAGCAGGGGTGGGAGCCTGAGTATCTTGGCCATCTGATGGACGGCACCGGCTTCGACATCCGCTCGACGCGGACGCTCCCCGACGGCAACGCGCAGGTGCGCCGGATCGAGGTGAAGGGGCGTGCCGACGCCACGGGCGATGTGGGCTTGTACCGGACGGAGTGGTATGCCGCACAGCGATGGGCCGCTGGCTATTGGCTGTATGTGGTCTACAGCGCCACAACAAAACCTGTCCTACTGAGGGTCCAAGATCCATACCATGCGCTGCCCAATGTGTCAGAAATCCGGCAGGTTACCGGCTATCGCGTACCGGGAGCTAGCATCCGAGCTCACGCGGTTGTAGAGGGAAGAGCTGCGGAGCGAGAGGAATAGAGTGCGCGACAGCAGTGACAAGCGGCTCATCGAAGACGTCATCCCGATCGATGTCATCAGCCGCACCAGCGCCAGCGAGAAGGTCGGTGGCCGAGTTGGCCATCCCGCTTCGATGCACCTCTGGTGGGCTCGCCGACCGCTTGCAGCTTCCCGCGCCGCTGTCTACGCGGCCCTCACTCCGGCGGAAGGTCGCACGCGCTCACTTGCGGAGGAATCAGACTTCTTCGAGGCCCTGTGCACCTGGGGAGGTGACGAGCACGCCATACGGACTGCGCGCAGTGAGGTACTTGCGACGAGCAAGGACGGCCCCCCCAAGGTCGTCGACCTCTTCTCCGGAGGAGGCGCCATTCCCCTCGAGGCGCTGCGCCTAGGGTGTGAGGTCACCGCCAACGAACTAAACCCTGTGGCTCACCTCATCGAGCGGATGCTCATGGAGTTTCCACAGAGCTACCCGGGCCTTGCTGACGACGTCCGCAAGTGGGGCAAGATCTGGGTCGACCAAGCATGGCAGGACCTGGCGCCCTTCTACCCGTCCGTCGACGGCGGTACAGGCCAGCAGGCCTTCCTCAGCGATGGTGAGAGTGAACGACGCCTTCCCTTGGCGTACCTGTGGACACGGACCGTGCGTTGCCCCAACCCCGCTCCCGGGGTCCCTGAGCACGATGCCCACCTCGTACGTCAGACCTGGCTCGGCCGGAAGAAGAACCGGCTGGTTGCTCTCAAGCCAGTGGTCGACCACGACACTTTCACGCTGCACTACGAGGTCGTTACAGCAACGAACGAGGCTGACCTTGGGTTCGATCCCGCCGAGGGCTCCCGGGGAGGTGAAGTGGCTTGCCGCATCTGCGGCGCGCCGGTCAAGAGCGAGCACGTGAAGAAAGAGGCACGCGCCGGACGCATGAGGACAGCGCCGCTCGCAGCCCTTGCGGCCAAGCCGAATCGGAAGGGACGGGACTACCTGGCCGTCGGCGAATACGAACTGCCCGACGACGCAGAGTGTTTGAAGCGTCTCGAAGAGCTCCCTGTCGCCCCGCTGGACGAGCCGCTTCCTGGCACCATGCGCATCACCGGCGGCACGTGCATGGTCTACGGCTTCTCTCACTACCGTGACCTGTTTACGCCGCGCCAACTTCTCGCTCTGAGCACAATGGCTGCCGGCATCCGCACCGTGTACGACAAGGCCTGCGCCGAAGGCATGGACTCCGGACGCGCGGCTGCCATGGCCACCGCATTCGCCATGGCTCTGAACAGGGTCGCCGACCGTCTCTCGAACCTGTGCCGCCTCGACACGAAGAATGAGGGCGGAACGAACACGTTCGCCCGCCAGGCGCTGCCCATGGTGTGGGACTTCTACGAGGCCAACCCCTTCGCGGGAGCATCAGGAGACATCCGTAAGTACCTTAAGGAGACCGCCGATCTCATCGAGCGGCTTTCTACTCTGCCGAACGCCGCCACCTGCGTGCGAGGGTCGGCAGCTTCTCTCCCCCTGGCCAATGACTCACAGGACGCGGTCATTACCGACCCGCCGTACTACGACAACATCTCGTACGCGGACTTGTCCGACTTCTTCTACGTGTGGCTGAAGCGGTCGGTCGGCTTCCTCTACCCCACACACTTGGGCGGAGAGCTGACGCCGAAAAAGAAGGAGGCGGTGGTAGCGGCCTACCGTCACTCCGGGAACAAGGACGAGGCCCGCCGACACTACGAAGATCTCATGGAGCAGGCCTTCACCGAGGCTCATCGGGTGCTCAAGCCTGGCGCCCCGCTCATCTGCGTCTATGCGCACAAGACCACCTCGGGTTGGTCCAGCCTGGTCGAGTCGCTCAGGACCGCGGGTTTCACCATCACTGAGGCTTGGCCCCTGGACACAGAAATGCCCGAAAGGGCTGTTGGTCGAGGAACCGCCAGCCTGGCTTCGTCCATCTTCCTCGTCGCTCGCAAACGCCGGCCCGACGCCGGCGTCGGCAGCGAGGCCGACGTCATGGTCGAGTTGGGGCAGATCATCGTGGAACGCCAAGCGAGACTTGAGGAACTCGGCCTTACCGGTGCAGATTTGGTCATCGCGACAGTCGGGGCTGGCCTTCGTGCCCTGACCCGCTACGAGCGCGTCGAGCAGGACAACGGTGAAGTGCTGCCTGCTGAGACATTCCTGGAGATGGTCCAGAACCGGGTTCTCGACGCGATCGTTGATGGGCTGGCTGGCACGGACCCGGTCACCCGTTACTACCTAGCAGCTCAGTTCTCCTATGGGTACGCTGCCGTTCCCTTCGACGAAGCCAACAACCTAGCCCGCATGGCCGGTGCCGACCTCGACAGCCCTGGCGGGTTGACGAACGGCCCTAACCCACTCGTGGCCAAGGTCAAGTCCACGGTTGTCCTCAGGGACTTCGAGGACCGCGGGGACGATCCGCGCTTGGGACAGCCAAACACGGAAGCAAGTGGAACCATGCCTCTCTACGAGGTTGAGTCGTCTGTCGCACCGCCCCTCATCGACGTCGCGCATGGAGTGCTTTGGCGTGCCGAGTACCAGCCGAGGCAGATTCCCGCCTACCTCATGTCCGTAAACGTCGACGTCGACGCGGTCCGTCAGGTCATCCAGACCTTGGGCGGCCGGGCCCTGCGCTCTAGCTCCAGCGAGTCGAAGAGTCGAGAGGCGGCCGCAGCGGAGCGGCTGCTGGCGTCGTGGAAGACGATGATTGGTGATCGAGGACTGGTCTGAGGTGCGGGCCGTCCGTAATGTTGAGGCAGAGGGGGTTATGAGACTGTGAGTTTGAGCTATCGTTTGTCGCCTTGGACAGAGGTCGCACGCCCACATGAGGATGTGGCAGCGGGTGTCCTCGATATGGGCACCTACGCAGCCAACCTGTCTGCGGTGTTCCGCGGCCGCAAGGGCGTCTCTCCCGTCTATGCAGACGCTGGCCGGTTCTTCCAGGCGACGTACCTCACCGGGAAGATGGGCGAGCTGCTGACGGACGTCATGGACGTGCTCGCTGGCGGGGCCGGTTCTCACGTTCTCCAGCTTCGCACCCCCTTTGGCGGCGGTAAGACGCACAGCCTCGTTGCGCTGCTCCACCTGGTCCGCGACCGTGCCGCTTCGGTTGCTGCGTGCCCGGAGCTGAAGGACATCGCTGACCCCGGCAAGGTTCAGGTCGCCGTACTGTCCGGTGAGGAGCTCGATGCCCTTACTCCGGCAACGGCAACTGGAACCGAGACGCATACTTTATGGGGGGAGCTTGCCGCACAGCTCGGACACTACGAACTCGTAGAAGAGCACGATCGAACGGGCGCTGCGCCGGGCGGCGAGGTGCTGCGCCAAATCATCGGCGACAGCCCGACACTCATCCTTCTCGACGAGGTCTTGATCTACGTCGAGAAGGCCATGGTGGTTGCCAAGGGAGAATCAAACGCAGGCCGGCAGGCCATGCTGTTCCTCCAGGCCCTCACTGAGGTCGTCAGCGCCCAGCCAAACGTGGTCATGGTCTACAGCCTCCAGGCCAGTGTCGGCGAGGCTGTCGGGGCCGAAGGACTGCTGAGCGACCTGGACAAGCTCGTTGCCCGGGTGGACTCCAAGCGTGAGCCGGTCGCAGGCGACGAGGTGCTGCGCGTCGTCCAACGACGGCTTTTCGCCGAGCTTGGGGACGACGCCACTCACCAGGAGGTTGCCCGCTCCTACTCCGGCCTCCTGCGGAAACAACTGCTTGCTGCAGCGGAAACGGGTGACGCACGCCGAGAAGCTGATGCGGCTGCCGATTCTCTCGAAGAGCGGATCCTGGCTGCTTACCCCTTCCACCCAGAGCTACTGGATCTGATGTACCACCGCTGGGGATCGCTGATCTCCTACCAGCGAACTCGTGGTGCTTTGCAGTTCTTGGCCGCCGTTGTGCACGCCTTGTGGAAGTCGGGCGCGAAGAGCCCGCTCATTGGGCCCGGGGACATCGACTTCACCGACGAGGCAACCCGAGGCGCCTTCTTCTCCCAGGTTGGTGAGCGGGAGCGGTACGTGGCCGTGCTATCGAGCGACGTCACGTCGGACGGTGCCGGATGCGCGACCGTCGACCGCACCCTCGGAGCCGACAGTCCGATGCTCGCTCAACTCCGAGTGGGCACTCGTGTCGCCTCCGCCATCATGCTTTACAGCTTCGGGGCCCGCGAGGGCGAGGACCGCGGTGTCCTTGAGACGGACCTCGTCAAGAGTGTCCTAGTTCCCGGCTTGACACGGAATGTCGTGGTGTCCGCACTGCACGACCTCCGCGAGGAGGAGCTGTACCTCCATTACACGGGACGCCGCTACCGGTTCGAGCCGACACCCAATCTGACAAAGCTTGTGCGGGACGAAGCCACCAAGCTCAGCTCCAACGAGGTACTCACCGAGGTTCGGGGCGAGCTTGAGAACCAGCTGCGCGGTACCAAGGGGGTAGCCCTGTGGCCAGAAGTACCGAGCGGTATCGCTGACGAGCGCCCTGTGTTCACGGTCGCCTACCTGCATCCGGACTGGTCGGAGGAGCGCGATCCACAATCAAAGTTCATCGAGCAGGCAGGCAAGGGCGCGCCTCGGCGATACCGCAACGGGCTTGCTTTGGTGCTTCCGGACAAGGGGCAGTTTGACCTTGCTCGTCATGCCGTAAGGCTGCGCTTGGCTGCTGATTCGCTCCTGTCGAAGGCTAGGCAGTACAACTTCAGCGCCGAGCAGATCGAAGAGCTAAGAGAGAAGTCCGGCAACGCACGGCGTGACGGCTCCGCGGCCATCGGCGCCACGTACAGCACCGTGACCATCCCAATCCGGTCCCGGACGGGCGACGCACCGTACGTACTGGAGACCTCTGACCTCCGCACGATGCTCGCAGCGGGACGAGCCCTTCACGAACGGGTTGTAGATGCCCTCAGCCAACGAGTGTTCAGCTCCATTACTGCAGCGAAGCTGGTTGCGCTGGCCGGCCTGGGGCAAGATCGGAAGGCCGTCACATGCGCCGACCTGGTGGACTGGTTCTACAGCTACTACGACTTCACGAAGCTTTGGGACAAACAGGCCGTTGCTTCTGCTATCGCTAAGGCGGTCTCGGAGTCAGAGCTGGGCTATGTGGTGGGCCTCGTGCGGGATGGGGAGGGCATCGTTCCTCGGGACGCCCGCCAAGTGCGCTTTGGAGAACGCCTCACAGCTGATGAAGTCGACCTGTCAGACGACGCAGCGATCCTCTGGCAAGACTACGCCCGTGAGTTCCTTCTAGCGGTCGTCGAGCCGACCCCAGAGGTCCCTGAACCCGACCCGAAGGGTGAGATCAAGCGACAGCCCGCTCCTCCCGCACCATCCACAACCTCACAAGAAGGTAAGCCGGGCTCGGGCAGCGGAGGACCAAGCAACGTTGTGCGAGTGGCCAACGTTAAAGCCGTCGTGGAACGATCTGGCCTTTTCAACCTTGGTCGGTCTCTCTCCTGGCTACGGGATGAGCAGGGTGCCGTACGCATCGAAATCAACATTCGTGCCGAAGGCGAGTTTGACCGCGCTTCCTTCTTGAACGGATTCTTGGAACCCATCGAAGAAGCAGCCGAAGATCTCGACATCAATACGCAATAGCATCAACGCTACTTTGAGGTGCCTCACCCTCCCAGCGGCCAGGAACTCCCGTGCTCTGGGCCACTTCCACCGCTCCCCGATAGAGGGATCCAGTGGCTCCTACCCCACCTGATGAAGGTGTGGGGTCGAAGGGCCGCAACGACTTGGGCCGCTGGGATGGTTGAGGCAGGTCAGAGTACTGGCCTGCTCATGCGTTGCACTGGTGGCAAGCAGTCGTTTGACCGTGTGGGAGCGGGGGCGAAAAAGCGTGCAGTTCACAGTCGTGGAACGGGGCGGTCGGCAGCCGAAAGACCTGTGGTCCCATGCTCTGCTCGTGAGGGACGCCTGGAACGACTTCGGGTTCATGACCATGTTCCACTTAGTGGTCTACGATGAGAACGGCCGCCGACATGGCATCGGCGAAGTGAAGATCGGCGAGTTCGGGATGCAGTCCGGGATCGAGCCGAGCGTCAAGCGCCCAGGTCGCGTAGTCCGAGTACCCGATTCTTTTGAAGAACTCGGACCACGCCATTTTTCTCTGGGGCAGGATGATTCCTACTACGAGCGCCTACGCCAGCTCGGAGACGATATGCGTCGTTCCGTGCTGTCCGCGCTGAAGGACATAGCGTTCAACGACAGCATCTTCAATCGCGCCCAACACGAGAAGGTGACCGTAGAGTCCCTCATGCGATTCGTGAAGCCGGCCGCCGTCACGGAGCAGTATCGCCGCATTGCCCAGGGCGGTGCTCGAGTGTCTAGCTTCCAAGTAGCCTACGAGGCCCCTTCCCCCGCTGAGGGCAGGGGGAAGCCTGTGGTCTTACATTTCAGCGTGTCACCGAACTCGCGGCCGTCAACGAACATTCACGTGCTAATTGGCCGCAACAGTGTCGGAAAGTCGTTCCTTCTCAACAGACTGACTCGCGCGGTCGGCGTCTATCAAGCTGACCCACGCGAGGTCGGTCGCATTATTGAAAGCGACCGAGGTGCGCGCAGCTCTTTTGCGAACTTGGTCAGTGTCACCTTCAGCGCGTTCGACGAGTTTCCGCTCATCAGCGATGACGACGTGGCCATCTCCTACGCCTATGTAGGTCTTCGAGTCCCCTCCACAAGCAATCGGACGCCACGGGTAAAGACACCATCTCAACTCAAAGAAGACTTCGCAGATAGCGTGGAAGCGTGTTTGACCGGGGAACGGTCAGACAGGTGGGCGAAGACGCTGCGGACTTTGCAATACGCCAGCGCCGGCTTCCTTGAAGAGGACTGGGTAGAGGACTTCCAGGCCACGCAAAACGCAACTGCCCGTAGACGCAAAGCGAAGCAGTTGTTTGCCGGCCTGAGCTCGGGCCACAAGGTCGTCCTACTAACGATGACTCGCCTTGTAGAGCACGTGACGGAGCGATCCCTCGTAGTCATAGACGAACCCGAGTCCCACCTCCATCCGCCATTGTTGGCCGCATTCATTCGCACCTTGTCTGATCTGTTGACGGAGCGTAACGGGCTGGCTGTGGTCGCCACTCACTCGCCGGTGGTACTTCAAGAGGTGCCCGCGTCATGCGTCTGGAAGCTACGCCGTTTCGGTAACCATATGGCTGCGGACCGCCCAACCCTCGAGACTTTCGGCGAGAACGTCGGCGTCCTCACCCACGAGGTATTCGGACTGGAGGTGACGGACTCCGGATTCCACCGTGATCTGAAGGCAGCGGTTCGCCAAGGGTTGTCATACGAAAGCGTGCTCAGGAGATTCAGCGGACAGTTGGGGGGCGAGGCCAAGTCCATCGTCCGATCTCTCATCGCAGTCCGTGATACCGGTGAAGCGGAGGGCCATCTCTAATGCGCCCTGTGCAGGCCCCGGACCTATCGGCACGCGAGGTCTACGCCCTCTGCATCAGCAAGACTCTGCCGAAAGTCAAGGCGCGACTGCGAGCCCTGGCGGAGGACGTAGTCAACGCCGCCGACGAGTTCGAATCTGCCGCCTCCACAGCTAACCTCCATACACTGGCTGAACTCAAGACCAACCCTTCCGATGAAACGGACAGGACGCAGCTCACGAAGAATTACACGCAACGCCTGGCAAACAAGGATCACCCAGCGAGAGAAATCTACGATGAGCTGAAGATCGCAGGCAGACTATGCCCTCTCTGTGCTCACCGTGATGTGGAAACCCTCGACCACCAGTTGCCGAAGTCGCTGTACCCTCTGCTGGCTGTGGCACCCTCTAACCTGGTCCCCGCTTGCCGGAGCTGCAACACATTGAAAAGTGATGCAGATCCTAAGGGCGCGCACGACCAGACGCTGCATCCCTACTTCGATGACATCAGCAAAGAGCAATGGCTCTTTGCGCGAGTCCATGAAGTAGCTCCGGCATGTGTCTCATTCCATGTGAAACCACCGTCAAGCTGGGATGAGGTCCTCGCGGCGCGGGTGCGTTGGCACTTTCAAATGTTCGGCCTCGCGGAGCTTTATGGGAACCAAGCCAGTCGGGCAATGACTAGCCTTCGCTACGTCTTGAAACGTAAGGCGCCTTCCACTATCCCGGCCTACCTAAAGGACGAGGCCGACGGTGGGGCCGACGAAGACCCCAACTCATGGAAGGCCGTCATGTTCCAGGCTCTAGCTGGCAGTTCTTGGTACATCAACGGCGGCTTCGCTCTGGAGTAAACGGGTTATGCTTCTAGCGAACACGGATAAATTCATCCGCGATCGATCGTCACATTTCGATCGACCTTCTCCAGATATACGATCGCACGCGCGATTCTTTTCGGGTCGTCTTTGAACATCCCCAGTGCCGTGTTGCACAGCTTGCACAGCAGACCGCGGGTGCATTTCCCGCAGATCCGCTTATCACCTGGACAGCATGAGTGATCATGGTCTATTACGAATGCATCTTCCGGAATCTCTTGACATATCCAACAGGCGCCTCCCTGCGCCTTTAGCATCGCTTCGAATTCCGTTCGCGAGATTCCGTACTTACTCGTAACAAAGCATCGACGACACCATGTGGCGATCCCGTTGACTCCGGACCCTTTCCCAAACTCGGCCACATGTAGGTACTGTTCACACTTAGTGCACAGATAGTTCCCCGAGCCGTCCCGCCTCTTGTATGGGCTCACCCTCTTCTGTATAGGAGTGTCTAGCGCTACCCCCATAGCAACCCGCTGAACATGCGCCGAGCAATACCCCAAGGACGCATGTGGGCGCCCACAACCCTCAATCGAGCACTTGTCCTCATACTTGGAAGTCCTTTTGCGGAGGGGCTTGAACTCGACGCCCGCACGCATCTGCCGGTAATGTCCAGAACAAAGGCTAAACTTCACGACTCGTATTGGGCGATCACAGAATTCGAGTCGACAAACCTCAACTTGTGCAGCCACGGGCCCCCCATCAAAATGCTCGTAATCCTAGGCATCCTAGTGACCTTCGAGGCGGCCGCAAGTATCGAAGGATGTCCAGCCAGAGACTAAGACCAGCGCAACCCAGCCGTCGGCGCCCCCCTCGACGGCGAAACTCGCTGCAGACGTGCGCTACTCCTGAAACCCTGGGAGATCACTCACTCGGGGCGACGGGAGCGCGCGTTGATCATCCTGGACACGAACATTCTGTGGGGCCTCACCCCGGAGGACAGCAGTGCCGACCTGCTGCGTGCCATTCGGTCTGTAGCCGGCGAGCGGGTGGCGGTGCCGTGGGTGGTCATGGAGGAACTCGCCGCTCAACGGGCCATCAAGTATCAGGAGCAGCACGCCCGAGCGACCGCGGCGATCGATGCCCTGCGCGAGACCACACCTTGGAGCCTCGGTTCCCCTCTCGGCCCTTGCGAGCCGAACGATGTCCGTAAGGACTGCCGAGAACGGTGGAGCACGGTCCTGGACGTGATCGAGACGAGCTACTCGGCGTTCCGGGAAGCGGCATTCCGCGAGGCGAACTGCCTGCCCCCATGCAAGATCCACAAGTCGGAGAAGATCGGCAGCCGGGACGCCGCGATCTGGCTGTCGGCCATCGAGTACGCGAAGCAGCACCCCGAGGAGCAGATCTACTTCGTCAGCAACAACACTCGGGACTTCGGCGACGGCACGGCGTACCCCGACCCCATGGACAAGGACGTCGCAGGGCTCACGAACACGTTCAGGCACTACCGGAACATGGACGAGCTCGTGGCCGAGTTCGCCACGGCGGTGCCGACGGACGAGACCGCATTGCGGACCCTCCTGGAGAAGCCCAAGATCAGAAGCCAGCTCGTGAACACAGCCACCGAAATCGGCTGCCTCCCCATGGACGGCACTTTCAACTGCACCATCGCCGACGCCGACGGCGTCCTGATGGTCGTTCCCGCCTACGGCTGGTTCACTGGAGGGCGCCTCACGGTTGACGAGGTGAAGGCCTTGCAGTCGTACCGCATCGGCGATCAAGAATGGTTCATGGCGACCGTTCGGTGGCAACTCACCGGGTTCGTGAACGCTGACCGCGCGACGACATGGGGTGCCTGTCGCCTCACAACAACCGTCCTGCTCGTGCCCAGCACAAGCGATCCGCGGCTGACCATTCTGCGCGCCGACTGGCCTCAGCCGGTCACCGCCGAAGTGTTCCAGTCGATCGATTTCCCTCCTCTCGAATTCAGCGAGGCTGCGGAGGACGCCATGCAGACCATGCGCGAGAGCCTTGCAGCGTCTATCCGCCCGGACCTTCACCCGCTGCGAGGGCCACGCGCCTACGAGGGAGCCTGGGCGCGGGCGCGACGGGCCGGCGCCGTCGGCGTACCCCGAACACCTATCGGCGAGTAGGCCTCGCGGCGTTTCGCCGCGGGGAGCTGCTCAGAGCAGCGCCATCGCCTCCGTGCTCCAACTCGCTCACGGTGACCGTCATCGCCTACTCCTCGTCGTCTCCGCCGTCGACCGCACGGATCCGCTGCTGCACCGAGTCCGCCAGATCGGCGCTTCGGGTACGGAGGACAAGTGCCTCGAAGAGCAGGCCCTCGACTCCTAGAGCGTGTCTCTTTGACTAATGCGATGTGGGACCGGATCGAGCCGCTGATGCCGGCCGATCCGGTCCGCGGACGGCGGTGGGCCGACCACCGCCGGACCCTTGAGGCCATCGCGTGGAAGTACCGCACCTGCTCTCCCTGGCGGGACCTGCCGGACGAGCTCGGCTCGTTCCAGACCGCCCACAAAAGGCTGATCAGATGAGCCTTGGACGACACCTGGGTCTCTGATTATTACGGAGACCCACATGCCGAAGTCCACTCCCACCGCCCCGCCGCTTGACCGTGAAGCCAAATGGCGCCTGGCGGTGATACGTCACGTCTAAAAGGTCACCGGCTCGATCAGGGCCCACTGCTTGTCTGATGAGTCACCCACACCATCAGGCGACGACAGAACCACTCAAGGGTCACGGACCGCCCTCTCAGGACTCCTTGAGCCCTTCAGTCATCGTTCTCAGTGGGCTCCTCTGATGGACCAGGTGCCTCAAAGGCATCCCATTCAATCTTGCTGATGACCCATGCAGGAACAGTCCACAGGCCGTGGGATCCCAGGACATCGGATCCTGAAACCCCGACTTGGTAGGCGTCAGGCCCCTGGACGCCGTCGCGGTAGCCGCCCCACCAGGAGTCCGGGTCGTAGTCGCAGGTCACCTCCAGCAGGTCGAGGCCACCATCGGCTCCGCCATGCTCAAGTACCAGGTCCAGCCCCCAGGCGCCGTCCCTAGGAGTCAGCGTGCTTCTGATCTGGGTTGGAACTCCTTGGATCTGGGCGGAGGCTTCTGATGAATCTGAGTAGAGGAGGGGGGCCACTTCGAGTTCAAGGCCCGGCACCCAGGTCAGCACCTCATCCAGCCGGTGAAGGGCGTCGCCGTCGTCGTCAAAAGCGCTCTTGACAACCGCGGCGACGGCCTCAGCCTCGGCTTCTACCGCAGTGATCGACCCGTCGGTGAAGTGGAAGCTGAGTTCGGCTCGGACCAGGATGTTGTCGTAGTGAAGGACCGACACTTCCGGGTCACCGCCGTTGTACAGCGTCTGTACCGTTGCTTCGCCCTCCGCCAGAAAGTACGCCGTGGCGTAGGCGACAACCTGATTGACGGGGCCGAGGTCGCCGGTGCGCCGCGTGTGGGCTGTCTCCTTCGGAACGGAGTTATCAAGCACGTCGCCCCCGAGACTCACCTCGCCCACTCCTGCGAGGGCCACAAGGCGCGTCACGCTGGCTCCGTAGACGCTGAGGCTGCTGCCGTCACCGTCGGTCCTATTGGTGATCGCGGTTTCCAGCCCCGTGATATGGCCAATGTCGAAGCCGGTACCGTCACTGTCGAGGGTGTCTGCGGGGAGCTGTCTCAGGAGGTGGCGAGCGATGGCCGCTTGCGCATGTCCGTCATCCACGGTGACGTCGAACAGGGTCGATCGCAGCTTGTCCAGTGTGCGCATCAGCGGCATAGGCTTGTTCCATGCCGTGAAGGCCGCGTCGACGTCCTTGTCCGCGCCGATGATCAAAATCTTCTCTGGCGAGGCAAGCTCCAGTACATCGCGCAGCCAGGCGCTGTCGCTAGCTCCCGTCTTGACCGCGGATCCGGGCTTCTCCGGAGTGCCGCCCTTGGTCTTGGCCGGCTTGCGCTGAAGGACCTGGTCCTTTAGGCCTTCAACGGCGCTGCTGCCCGTCAGCTTAATGATCTTCACATGCGGTATCGCGCTCAAGTTGGTCAGCACCGCGTCAATGACGGCTTCTCTGCTGTCGTATGCCGACGTGGGCACAGCGACCGGGATGCCAGCCCGACTCATCCGGTCGCGCTCCTGTCTTGCGGCGTTCTTCACGGTCTCCCAGTCGCGGGAGACATGCTCTGCCCACTCCCAGGCCACCGGCTCGGGTACCCAGGTCTCGATGCCGATGCCAGCGAGGCGGCCGGCGAGTCTCTTGAGCTGTTCCAAATCCGGTCGGGCCATGCCGTAGGCGTTGGCATCAAAGACAACGGCTTCGAGGCGCTCACGCGCTGACACCGTTAGCCGGAGCGAGGGGGCCTCTGCGGGTCTTCGGGCTGCACACATAGCGGCATCGTCCCAGACCGCCGCCAATGCGGAGCTTGCGGCTGCCCGGGCGCCAACCGCAAGCTGACCCGGGCCCTGAACCAGAAGAGAGCCGCTGACCGCTAGCTCAGGCGAGGTCTGGACGCTACCGTCAGCTACTGTCCTGCTGCGTCAGCCGGTCACGGGCATCGATGACGAACGCTGCCCACCGGTTGTTCCGGCGGAACTTGAAGTCGGAGATGGATCGGTCCGCGTTCACCAAGCTTCCGAACACTCCAATCCCAGGCATCAGGTGGTTGCCAATTGAGGACAGGGCCATGCTGCCGATGGTGCGCAGCAAAGCTGGCCGATTCCACCTTCGGTTGACCTCCCTCTGGTAGGAGGAAACGAGCCGCTCAACCTCCTGGCTGAGCGCTTTCGCCCTGCCGTCAGGCGATGGCCTGCCCGCGAGAAACTCCCGCAGATCCCTGATCCGCTTGTCCTTGCGGAGGTCGGCGATGTACTCGTGATAGGCCCCTTTGGCTGTCAAGGTGTCCGTGCTGCGAAGGTGCAGAACCTCTTCCAAAGCAGCAACCTTGTGTACCTCGAACTGCACGTCCTCGGGCTCATTGCCCTCGGTCATTGGCCAGAGGTCGGCAAGCACTGAGGAGCCTGAGTTGATGATGACGTCCAGCGGGCCCAACTGGAGAGCATCCGCAATCGGCCACTGGGACATCTGGTGCATATCTGCATGCATACCCAGAAAAGAGTGATTACTGAACTTAAGGCCTTCGAGACGGCATGCGTATCCAGCCGACCTGAGGGCGTTAGTCAGATGATCTCGCAGTGGCTGATGCCGGGCCCACCGGTTTGCGTACCGCTGGTTGCGTGCGGGCGTCGGGAGTGGAAGGCCCCCGGGACCGCCAGCGTGCTGGCGCTTCCAGTGATCCCACAGCATTCGCTGGCTGTCCTGAAGTACTTCCTCGGCGACCTTCGCGAGCTGAGCGTCGTCGGACACAAACTTCACAAAGTCCAGGTCCTGCATGTCAGCAGGACACAGCCGTCGGTGCAGGAACCACAGCTCGTCGTAGCAGACCGTCAGGCCGATGACGTTCTCCAGGACCGCGTTCGGTACCTCTTTTCCGTACACCTCGTGGAGGTTTTCATAGTCGAGGAAGGCAGGAGCGAAGTCACCGAGAAATGCCCGCCGCTTCGCCGGCCGCCAACTCTCCGTCGGCAGCGCATCCATACGTGATGCATCAGGCTGCTGTCGGCTGATACCAGTCACGCCTTCTCCCCCTCAGGATCGCTCCCGGAAAACAGCCTCTTAGCAGCTCGGATTCTGCCACGGTTCCAAGGTCGACGAGGGCCTCAGCCCACCCCCGTCAACCCCGCACATATCCGCAGTTCAGCGGCGGCGTGAGCGTTCCGTAGG
>NZ_JBHSOA010000148.1:0-672 GCF_042655885.1 Streptomyces chlorus | reverse complement strand
GCAGGGGAATCTGGCGTCGTACGTGTGGTTCGCGGGGCAGGCGTATCCGGGGTTGGCGAAGCAGTCGGTGGTGCATACCTCGATCGCTTTCGATCTGACGGTGACGGGTGTTTTCGCGCCGTTGACGCTGGGTGGCTGTGTGCGGTTCGCCGGGCTCGATGAGGCCGGGGTGCTGCCGGAGGGGTTCGCGGCGACGTTCTCGAAGGTCACTCCGGCGCACGTTCCCCTGTTGTCGGAGCTGCCTTTGGGGTTGTCGGCCACGGATCATGTGGTGGTCGGTGGTGAGCAGTTGCAGGCGGGTGCGGTGGCGCAGTTGCGTCGTCTGCGTCCGGGGGTGACGGTGGTCAACGAGTACGGGCCGACCGAGGCGACGGTGGGTTGTTCCGTGTTCGTGGTGGGGCCGCAGGATGCGCTGCCGGAGGCGGTGGTGCCCATCGGGCGGCCGGTGGCCAATGCGCGCCTGTATGTGCTGGACGGGTGTATGCGTCCGGTGGCGCCCGGTGTGGGTGGTGAGTTGTACATCGCGGGCAGTGGGGTGGCTCGTGGGTATTGGAACCGTCCGGGGCTGAGTGCGGAGCGGTTCGTCGCGGATCCGTTCGGCGCGGGCGGTGCGCGGATGTATCGCACGGGAGACGTCGTGCGGTGGAGCTGGGACGGGCAGCTGGAGTTCCT
>NZ_JBHSOA010000147.1:0-802 GCF_042655885.1 Streptomyces chlorus | reverse complement strand
TGGAGAATTCCTCAACTCCCTTGCATGAACTGCGAAAACGCTAACTACCCGGCCTTGGAAGTTCCCCCCGGGTCCTGGACAGCGGGTGTTTACGCTGCGGGGGTGAGGTCCTGCCTGAGCAAGGTTCTCGTTTCGAGCGGGGTGACGTACCCGTACTCGGGGTGCCTGCGGAGTCGGCTGCGGTTGTACTCGATCTCGATGTAGCGGAAGACGTCGGCCCGGGCGGCCTCGCGGGTCTCCCAGACGGTGGTTCCGATCTCCGCCTTGAGGACGGCGAACCAGCTTTCCGCAGCAGCGTTATCGTAACAAGAGCCGACACGTCCCATCGACTGCCTCATGCGCAACTTGCGTATTTCGGTGCGGAATTCGTCACTCGTGTATTCGCTGCCGCGGTCGGTGTGCATGATGCAGCCGTCCTCCAGGCCACCGCGGCCGGCCGCCATCCGCAGGGCGGCGACCGGCAGCTCGGCACGGTGGTGGTCGGCCATCGCCCAGCCGATCACCTCCCGCGTCGCAAGATCGATACAGGTCGCCAGATACAACTTCCCCTCAAGTGTGACGAGTTCGGTCATGTCACCAACCAGTCGCATCCCGGGGCGGGGTGCGGTGAAGTCCCGGCCGATCAGGTCGGCGGCGAACACCGCCCGCTTCGCCTGCCGGGTCATGCCCCGCCGCCGGCGGCGGGTGATCCCGACAATCCGGTGCTTGCGCATCAGCCGCTCGACCTTCTTGCCGTTCACCGCCCGCCCGGCCCGCCGCAGGGCGGCGTGGATCCGCGGGGCCCCGTAGGCGCCGCGCGATC
>NZ_JBHSOA010000146.1:0-3638 GCF_042655885.1 Streptomyces chlorus | reverse complement strand
GCGAACTCGTCGTGCCGTTTGAGGAACTTGGCGACGTAGGGGCAGACCGGGACGATCCGCATTCCGGATGCGCGCACGTCGGCGAGTGCCTGCTGGACCAGTTGTGAGGCCAGCCCCTGGCCGGCGAAGGCCTCGTCGATCTCCGTGTGGAAGAAGACACGTTGCACGCCCAGGTCACGGTAGGCGGTCAGACCGGCGCGTCGGCCGTCGACCAGGATCTCGTACCGGCGTTCGGCGTCCACACGCTCGACGACCGTGGTGGTGGAGGACTCGCTCATGGTGTGCCTTTCGTAAGGGAGGTCAGCGGGTCGGTGGGTTCCGGCGCGGTGTGATGACGGCGTTCGGCAGGGCCGGTGCGGGAAGGCGGCCGCCGGGGAAGTCCTCGATGACACCGAAGCGGTCGGAGGAGGCTTCCCATTCCTCGCGGGCCTTCACGATGTCCTCGTGGCTGCGACCGATGAAGTTCCACCACATGACGATCGCCTCCCCGAAGGGAGGTCCTCCGAGGAGGATGGCCCGCGCCGGGGCATCGGTCTCGTTCACCATCGTCAGGGTGTCCGCGCCGCGAGGGACGTAGCCGAGTTCGGCAGGCCGCAGCGCAGTGTCGATCAGGCGGATGTCCCCGCTGTCCACGAGGAGGCCGTGCTCGAAAGCCGCGTCCACGGCGAGAGTGAGCGTTGCACGGGGTTCGATGACGATCTCGGCGCCGAGCAGCGGCGTGAAGGTCCGGACCGGGGAGGTCCGGCCGACGAGCGAGCCCAGGAAGACCCTGATTTCGGCCCCGTCGACCTGCGTGAGTTCGGGCACGTAGTGCTGGAAGTCCCGGGCGGTGTTGCGGTGCTCCTCGGGCAGCGCGACCCACAACTGGACGCCGTGGATGACGGTGGTGTTCGGGGTGGAGACCTCTGAGTGGGCGATGCCGTATCCGCCGGTCATGAGGTTCATCTCGCCGGGCCGGATGAAGGCGTGGGTGCCGAGGGTGTCGCGATGCTCGACCTCGCCGCTGAACAGCCAGCTCACCGTCTGCAGTCCGGTGTGTGGATGCGGGGGCAGGTCCATGCCACCCGACGCGGCGACCTGGTGCGGACCGTAGTGATCGGCGAAGCACCAGGCGCCGATGAGTGTGCGCTCCCGCTGGGGCAGCGTCCGCCGCACGCGCATCGCACGTGGACCGCCGAGGGGGACCTCACGCGCCGACAGGACATCGACCCGGGGGGCTCCGGCCGGCCGGCCGCCGTCGACGAGCGCACCGCAGCGCAGAGCCGCGGCATCAGTCTCCGTGTTGCTCACCGAGAGTACCCCCTACACGTTCTGGTTGTTACGTCAACTATAATGCCACAGAGGCAGGCCGATGGCCACAGCACCCACACGAACGCGGGCCACTCCGAGCGTGGCCCGAAGGAGGCCCGACGTGTGCAACCAGACCCACAGCTCCCCACCCCGCAGGATCTTCATCGACAAACAGAGCCCCAAGGCCTTCCATGCCCTGCTGCAGGTCTCGGAGGCGGTCCGAGCAACAGTCTCCGAGGCCGGACTCGACCGCACCACCGTGGAACTGATCAACGTGCGGGTATCACAACTCAACGGCTGCGCCTACTGCCTCGACCTCCACACCAGGGCGGCCCTGCGCACCGGTGAATCACCGCAGAGACTCGGAATCCTGAGTGCATGGCGGGACACCGGCCTGTTCGCTCCCCCGGAGCGAGCCGCCCTGGCGCTGGCCGAGGCCACAACCGATCCGGCGAACGCCACGGCCCAGGCATCCGCCTACGAGGCCGCCCGACAGGTTCTCTCCGAAGACCAGATCTCAGCCGCGATCTGGGTGGCGGTCACCATCAACGCGTTCAACCGCGTGTCGATCATGAGCAAGCACCCCGTACCGCCGGCTCACGACAAGTAGAGGCGGCTGGCCGGCCCTCTTCGATCTCATCCCGCTCTCAGCGGCCACCGCGGCGACGCTCACGCCGGCTGCATAACGCGGGCCGGGCCGCCCGTTCCGGACCGGTTGGTTCCTCGTCCAGCTTCTCCACCACACGCTCGGAGATCCGAGCCAGCACCTGCAACTCCGACGGCGTGACGTGGTCAAGGAAGAGCCTGCGCACCGCCTCCACATGACGTGGGACGGCTGCTTCGATCACCGCTCGCCCCTTGTCCGTGATGACCACGAACGTGCCACGGCCGTCTTCGGGACTCCTGTCGCGCACCACCAGACCACGCTTCACCATCCGGGCGATGTGATGGGACATCCGGCTCTTCTCCCACTCCAACGCCCTGGCGATGTCCAGAAACCGCCGCCGCCCCTCCGGTACGTCCGTCAGCTCGACCAGTACGGCGAAGTCGGCAGGCGATACGTTGCACTCCGTCTGCAACAAGCGGGACAAGCGGCCCATGAGCCTCTCATGCATGCGGACGAAGCTCCGCCACGCATGCTGCTCCTGCGCCGTCAACCTACGCACCGCTCTTCCATGCAGAGGCCGCGGCCGCTCGTCGACGATCCGGCCCTCAGTTCACAACGGCTGGCTCGGACGACCGGCCAGCGATGCCGCCCCAGCCGAAGGAGCCCCGCCGAGCGGGGAGCTCCCAGCTCCTCTGTTCCTGCGCCTTCACCGGCACGACACCGCGCCGGTGAAGGCGCGTTCCCCTCATCGGCATTCCGAGGGTGCCCGCAAGCGGCACCCTCGGGGCACGGCCCGCCGACGGTAGCGACTCAGCCCAGCTGGATGTTCGCGGCGTTCTCGGCGAGCCAGTCGTCGAAGCTCTTGAGTGCCGGGTTGATCTCCCGCAGGAGGTTCAGGTCGCGGGCGCCGGTGAACTCCTGGTCGAAGTCGCCGTAATACTGGAACATGTTGGCGATCTCCTCGCCCGCCGGGACGCCCAGGGAGCGGAAGACGTCGTAGGGCACCGACTGGAAGCGCACCGGCTCGCCGATCGCGGCGCCCAGCTTCTGCGCGTACTGGGCGCCGGTCAGGTGGTCGCCGGCGAGGCCGACGGTCTGGCCGATGAACCGCTCGTCGGCCTTGAGGATGGCGAGCGACGTGCGGCCGATGTCGTTCACGTCCACGCCGGCCAGCAGCTTGCCGTCCTCGAGCGGCAGGGTCAGTGTCAGTACGCCGTCCTCGGCGCGCTTGGGACCCATCGCCGACAGGAAGCCCTCGAAGTAGAAGGTGGTGTTCAGGAAGGTGGTCGGCACCCCGGCCTGCCGGAACAGCTCGTTGCTCTCGCCCTTGGCGTCGAAGTGCGGGACGTTGTACTTCTCCTGCAGGACGGGCATCCGCTCGTCCTGCAGCGGCAGCAGTTCGCGGGTGTCCTCCAGCGTCGACCACACCGCGTGCCGCAGGCCGGCATTCTTCGCGGCCCGCACCAGGACCTCGATCTCCTCCCTCTCCTTGGCCGCCGAACCGTGCGCCCAGAAGTTGGTGACGAGGAAGGCGCCGTAGGCGCCCTCGAGTGCTTCGTGCACGGTCGGCTCGTCATAGAAGTCCGCCCGCACGACCTCCGCGCCGAGTTGCGCGAGTTCCTTGGCCGCGGGTGAGTCGGGGTTCCGGGTCAGCGCACGCACCGTGAATCCCGAGTCCGGATCGGCGAGGATCGCCCGCGCGGTGCCGCCTCCCTGTGCCCCGGTGGCTCCGGTGACCGCG
>NZ_JBHSOA010000145.1:0-1249 GCF_042655885.1 Streptomyces chlorus | reverse complement strand
GGCGCTCGGCCGTAGTCTTGTCCGGCTGGATCCACGGTCGCTTCGTCGGGTCGAACACCTCGGGCAGACCATGGACGCATTCGGCGGCGTGGAGGCAGCGCCTGGCCTCGAAGGTCACCGTGATCGACTCCGTCTGGTATGCCTTCTGCTCGGATTCGCCGCTCATGCCGGCCTCCGTTCCTGCCGTGCTCGGCTTTCAGTCACTGACCTTGCTGCGGGACTGGTACAGCAGGTCCTGGTACTCGGGGTGCCGGCTGATCCAGCCCGCGAAGAAGGGACAGGTGGCCAGCACCCGCAGGTTCGCGGCGCGTGCCTCGTCGAGGGCTGTACGAACCAGCGCGGACCCGACTCCCGCGCCCTCGTACTCCGCCTCGACCTCGGTGTGCACGAACGCAACGAGTTCCGTCGTACGGATGTATTCCGCGACGCCCGCCACCTTGGACTCTCCATCGACACGGGCCTCGTAGCGCTTCGCCTCGGGCACGTCGCTCACTTCGACCGTCATGTGTCCTCCTTGTGGGGTCCGATCCCGCTCGAGTCGGCGGAATCCCGTTAGCCAGGACATCAGCCTAGCCCCACAAGGTTGATGCATCAACTTAACCCTCGGCAAGGGTGTCCGCAGCGCAGCGCGAGCACGGGGTGCGGCCTCCGGACCTGCAGGAGACACGGCTCGCACCACTCGCCGACCGGATGTGAACCGAGGGATCCGGGTCTCGACGCACCTGGCCTCGCCGCCACCGCCAGTAGATGAGCTGTCAACGATTTCGTTAGACTGCCCTCATGGACGCACCACCACGCTGGCTCGACCCGGAACAGAAGGCCGCCTGGGACAGCTTCATCCGCATGCAGGAGAAACTCATCGGACGGCTGTCCCGACGCGTGCAGGCCGACTCCGGAATGTCAGCAGCCGACCACACCGTGCTCGTCAACCTCACCGAGAGAGGTGACGGGCGGATGCGCTTCCTCGATCTGGCCAAACTCGTGGAGTGGGAGAAAAGCCGGATGTCCCACCAGGTCACGCGGATGGCGAAACGCGGGCTCGTGGTCAGGGAGGAGTGTCCCGACGACGGACGCGGAGCATTCATCGTCGCCACCCCGGCCGGCTACAAAGCGATCGAAGAGGCCTCACCCCAGCACGTCGAGCACGTCCGCCGCCTCTTCATCGACGCCCTGACCCCGAACCAGCTCAGCACGCTCGGCCGGATCTCCAAGCGCATCCTGGACCACATGGAGAAGCAGCCGGACTGAC
>NZ_JBHSOA010000144.1:0-1562 GCF_042655885.1 Streptomyces chlorus | reverse complement strand
GACCTGCGATGATGGGAGTTCTTGAGGCTTCCAGTACGCACGATCGGCAAGGCACTTCCGAGATACAAGTTTCCCATACTCCAGCGGCGGTCACTGCTGCGTTCGATGACCCGAACCTGGTCGCGCAGGCCGGGCTGGTTCCGGTGCTGCGGCTGGCCGAGCGGTGCGGGCTGTCGCGGCTGGTGGCGGAGAGGGTGAAGCTGGGCGGGGCGAAGAACGGTGCGGGGGCGGCGGCGGATGCCAAGGTCAGCAGCATCGTGGCCGGCATGGCCGCCGGTGCGGACAGTATCGACGACCTCCACATCCTGCGGCACGGCGCGATGCCGGCCCTGTTCCGAGGGGCCCGTGCGCCGTCCACGCTGGGCACGTTCCTGCGCGCGTTCACCCACGGTCACGCACTCCAACTCCACGCCGTGCACCGCAGGTTCCTCGGTCAACTGGCCGCGCACACCCCGCTGCTTCCCGGCTCCGGCGAGAAGGCGTTCATCGACGTCGACTCCACCCACAAACGGGTCTACGGCCGGGCCAAGCAGGGCGCCGAGTACGGCCGGTTCAAGGGCATCCGCACCCTGCACCCCCTGCTCGCCACGGTCTGCACGCCCGGCTCCCGGCCGGTGATCGCCGGAGTGCGGATGCGCCGGGGCAAGGCAGCCGACTCCCGCGGCGCCCCGAAATTCGTCAGTGAGGCCCTGGCCACCGCCGTCGAGGCGGGCTGCACCGGCACCCGGATCCTGCGAGCGGACTCGCAGTTCTACAACGCCGGGGTCATCGCCGCCTGCCGCCGGGCCGGAGCCCACTTCTCGATCACCACCGGCATGAACCCCTCTGTCAAACGGGCCGTCCTCGGCATCCCCGACCAGGCCTGGCAGCAGATCACGTACCCGACCGCGGTGCCCGACCCCGGGACCGGTGAACTCATCTCGGACGCCGAAGTCGCCGAGATACCCGCTTACACCGCCTTCGCGAGCCGCAAGAAGAGCGAGCGGGTCACCGCCCGGCTGATCGTCCGCCGGGTCCGTGACCTGGCCAAACCCGCTGTCGTGGGTGAGCAGGGCGAGCTGTTTCCCGTCTGGCGCTACCACCCGTTCTTCACCGACCAGCCCGCCGAGACCCTCCAGGCCGAACGCGAACACCGCCACCACGCGGTCATCGAGCAGGTCATCGCCGACAGCAAGGCCTCCGCCCTGGCCCACCTGCCCTCCGGACACTTCCACGCCAACGCCGCCTGGCTCACCCTGTGGGCGATGACCTACAACCTGCTGCGAGCCACCGGCGCACAGGCCTCCGCCTTCCACACCAGGGCCACCACCGCCACGATCCGCACCCACCTGGTCCACGTCCCGGCCCGGATCGCCCGCTCCGCCCGCCGCGTCACCCTGCACCTGCCGCACAACTGGCCCTGGCAGCACGCCTGGACACACCTCTTTGACACCACCCACGGGCCGGCCGGCTGACCCGAACAGCCCCTGCCCGCCCCGCCCGCCAGGGCCCGACCGGAACCGAACCCGTGGAAAAGCTGGGCAGACCAGCGGATACCGCCTGCCCACACCCAGCCACCAGCC
>NZ_JBHSOA010000143.1:0-1318 GCF_042655885.1 Streptomyces chlorus | reverse complement strand
GGCGCGGGTGGCCTCGGCGTCGTCCGATGCGGTGATGGTGCGGCGGTGCAGGATGTTGACGGCGCCCTGGGCGCCCATCACCGCGATCTGTGCGGTGGGCCACGCCAGGTTGAGGTCGGCGCCCAGGTGCTTGGAGCCCATGACGTCGTAGGCGCCGCCGAAGGCCTTGCGGGTGATGACGGTGATCAGCGGGACGGTCGCCTCCGCGTACGCGAAGATCAGCTTGGCGCCGCGCCGGATGATGCCGTCGTGCTCCTGGTCGACACCGGGGAGGAAGCCGGGCACGTCGACGAAGGTCAGGACCGGCACGTTGAAGGCGTCGCAGGTGCGCACGAAGCGGGCCGCCTTCTCCGAGGCGGTGATGTCCAGGCAGCCGGCGAACTGCATCGGCTGGTTGGCGACGATGCCGACCGGGCGGCCCTCCACCCGGCCGTACCCGGTGACGATGTTCGGCGCGAACAGCGACTGCGTCTCGAAGAACTCGCCGTCGTCCAGGATGTGCTCGATCACCGTGTGCATGTTGTACGGCTGGTTCGCGCTGTCCGGGACGATCGTGTCCAGCTCGCGGTCCTCGTCGGTGACGGTGAGGTCCGCCTCCTCCGGGTACGCCGGGGGATCGGAGAGGTTGTTGGACGGCAGGTACGACAGCAGCTGCTTGACGTACTCGATGGCGTCCTTCTCGTCCCCGGCCATGTGGTGGGCCACGCCCGAGGTGGAGTTGTGGGTGCGGGCGCCGCCCAGCTCCTCGAAGCCGACGTCCTCACCGGTGACCGTCTTGATGACGTCCGGGCCGGTGATGAACATGTGCGAGGTCCGGTCGACCATGACCGTGAAGTCGGTGATCGCGGGGGAGTAGACCGCGCCGCCCGCGCACGGGCCGACGACCAGGCTGATCTGCGGGATCACCCCGGAGGCGTGGGTGTTGCGGCGGAAGATCTCGCCGTAGGCGCCCAGCGAGGCCACGCCCTCCTGGATCCGGGCGCCGCCGGAGTCGTTGATCCCGATGACCGGGCACCCGGTCTTCAGGGCGAAGTCCATGACCTTGACGATCTTCTGCCCGTACACCTCGCCCAGCGCCCCGCCGAAGACCGTGAAGTCCTGCGAGAACACGGCGACCGGGCGGCCGTCGACCGTGCCGTACCCGGTGACGACGCCGTCGCCGTACGGACGGTTCTTGTCCAGCCCGAAGTTGGTGGAACGGTGCCGGGCGAACTCGTCCAGCTCGACGAACGACCCCTCGTCGAGCAGCAGATCGATCCGCTCACGGGCCGTCAGTTTGCCCTTGGCGTGCTGCTTCTCCACAGCACGCTCCGAACCG
>NZ_JBHSOA010000142.1:4850-21021 GCF_042655885.1 Streptomyces chlorus | reverse complement strand
ATGCGCATACGACACCAACGAGCCCCAGCCCTGAAAGCAACACCTTAATGATCGGCAGACCCTTAGGGCCTGTCGGAGAACGACATGTGGGCGAGCGGCGCGCTGGCCTGCGGGTTCAAGTCTCAAAACCCACAGGTTAATTCCCGGCAGGCCCTTAGGACCTGCAGAAGAACAACATGTGGATGGGCAGCTAGCTGACCTGCGAGGTCAAGTCGCAAAACCAGCAAGTTATTTTCCGGCAAGCCCTTAGCAGTGGTCCCGTGATCGCGGCGTCAGTGGTGTCGACGAAAGGTGCCGGTGAGCTGGGCCATCAGTTCCCGGTTGGTGGCCCACGCGGTTTCCGGGTCCTTCGCGACGCCCTCGTACGTGCTCTTCGGGTCCGACAGGTGCAGCGCGACGGCGTCCGCCCTGAACTCCGCTGAGTACACCTTCGTCACCATGTGCGATATCTCCTCCTCCGGACCTCAGGGTCCATGTCTAAGGTGTCCACGCCCAGGGGTAAGGCCCCGGTACCGACACCCAAGGAGTACGACGCGTGTCCTCTCTCTTCCCGGCCCTGACCGACGGTGACGGCCCTGCCGCCGGCCGGCCCGCCCTCCGGTTCGGCGAGCGCTCACTGACGTACGGGGAACTCGCCGCCGCGGCCCGCCCGGTGGCCGGGGCCGTCCGGGAGGCGCGGCGGGTCGCCGTCTGGGCGACCCCGACGCTGGAGACGGCGGTCGCGGTCACCGCGGCGCTGCTCGCCGGGGTGACCGTGGTGCCCCTGAACCCGAAGTCGGGCGCCAAGGAGCTCGGCCACATCCTGTCCGACAGCGCCCCGGACCTGGTCCTCACCGCGCCCGGCCAGGAACTCCCTGAGGCACTGGGCGGCCTGGCCCGCCTGGACGTCGACCCGGCCGACCGCGCCCCCGGCGTGCTCCCCGGGGACTTCGCCGGGGGCCGCGCGGATGACGAGGACCCGGCCCTGGTCGTCTACACCTCCGGCACCACCGGCCCGCCCAAGGGCGCCGTCATCCCCCGGCGCGCGATCGCCGCCACCCTGGACGCGCTCGCCGACGCCTGGCGGTGGACCGGCGACGACGTCCTCGTCCACGGGCTCCCTCTGTTCCATGTGCACGGTCTCGTCCTGGGCGTCCTGGGCCCGCTGCGCCGCGGCGGCTCGGTGCGTCACCTCGGCAGGTTCACCACCGAGGGGGTGACCCGGGAGCTGAGCGGCGGCGCGACCATGCTGTTCGGTGTGCCGACGATGTACCACCGCGTCGCCCAGGCGCTGCCCACCGAGCCGGAACTGACCGAGGCGCTGGCCGGGGCGCGGCTGCTGGTGTCGGGGTCGGCGGCGCTGCCCGTGCACGACCACGAGCGGATCGCGGCGGCCACCGGACGCCGGGTGATCGAGCGGTACGGCATGACGGAGACGCTGATGAACACCAGTGTCCGTGCGGACGGCGAGGCCCGGCCCGGCACCGTGGGCGTGCCGCTGCCGGGCGTGGAGCTGCGGCTGGTGGAGGAGGACGGGTCCCCGGTGGCGGCGTACGACGGGGAGACCGTGGGCGAGATCCAGGTGCGCGGTCCGAACCTGTTCACCGAGTATCTGAACCGGCCGGACGCCACTGCGGGCGCCTTCACCGCCGACGGCTGGTTCCGCACCGGTGACATGGCGGTGCGCGACGCCGACGGCTACGTCCGCATCGTCGGCCGCAAGGCCACTGACCTGATCAAGAGCGGGGGTTACAAGATCGGCGCCGGTGAGATCGAGAACGCGCTGCTGGAACACCCCGGCGTCCGGGAGGCCGCGGTGACCGGGGAGCCGGACGCCGACCTGGGCGAGCGGATCGTCGCGTGGGTCGTCCCGGCGGATCCGGGGGCGCCGCCCGCTCTGGACGAGTTGGCCGACCATGTCGCCGCCCGCCTGGCCCCGCACAAGCGTCCGCGGGTGCTCCACCACCTCGCCGCGCTGCCCCGCAACGACATGGGGAAGATCATGAAGCGGGCGCTGCGCCATGATTGACCGGCTCACCGCGCGCGAAACCATCGCCCTCGTCGCCGACGACGCGACCTTCATCGAACTCCCCTATTCCGTACGGGAATCCACCGAGTCCGCGGAGGCGGCCCCCGACGGCCCGCTCGGCTGGCCGGGCTACGACGCCGCCCGCGCCCGTGCGGCCGAGCGCACCGGCGAGCAGGAGTCGGTGGTCTGCGGCACCGCCCTGGTCGAGGGCGTCCGGGCCGTGCTGATCGCCTTCGAGTTCGGCTTCCTCGGCGGCTCGCTCGGCGAACGCACCGGCGACCGGCTGGTGGCGGCGTACGCGCATGCCCGCGCGCACCGGCTGCCGGTGGTCCCGCTGATCGCCACCGGCGGCAGCCGGATGCAGGAGGGCATGCTCGCCCTGACCCAACTCCAGCGGGTGGCGCGCGAATCGGTGCTCACCCGGGAAGCCGGGACGGCGCAGATCGCGGTGCTCCGGGACCCGACGACGGGCGGCGGCTGGGCCACTCTGGGCGCGGGCGCCGACGTGGTCCTCGCGCTGCCCGGCGCACAGGTCGGCTTCGCCGGCTCACGGGTCCGCCCGGCGGACGCCGACCCGGCGGCTTACACGGCTGAGGCGCAGGTGGCGGCGGGTGCGGCGGACGCCGTGGTCCCGCCGGAGGAGCTGCGCGGCACGCTGGGCCGGTGGCTGCGACTGCTGACCCACCCGTCCACCGCCCCGGCCGCCCCACCGAAGCCGCTGGGCGCGGGTCCGGGTCCGGGTCCGGGTCCGGGTCCGGCCGGTCTTCCGGCCACCGGCCGGGACGCCGTGCGGCGCGCCCGGTCCTCCGAACGCCCGCGCGCACAGGCCTATTTGGACACCTACTTCACCCACCGCGTCGCGATCAACGGCGACCGCTGCGGCGGCACCGATCCGCAGGGCATGCTCTGCGGCTTCGGCGAGCACGAAGGCCGTACGGTCGCCTACGCCGCACAGACCGGCACGGCGACCCGTCCCGCCGGGTACCGCACCGCCGCCCGACTGATCCGGCTCGCGGACCGGCTCGGCGTCCCGGTGCTGACCCTGGTGGACACACCGGGCGCGGCCAACGACGCGGAGGCGGAACGGCAGGGTGCGGGAGCGGCCATCGCCGACCTGTTCGCCGCGGTGGCCGCCGCCCGCACCCCGGTCACCACGCTCGTCATCGGCGAGGGTGGCTCCGGCGGCGCCCTGGCCCTGGCGGTCCCGGGCAACACCTGGGCCACAACCGACAGTTACTTCTCGGTGATCGCCCCGGAACTCGCGGCGGCGATTCTCAAACGTCCTTCGGAGGAGGTGGAGGCCACGGCGGACCAACTCCGTGTCCGCCCGCAGGACCTGGTGGGCCTGGGCGTCGTACGGGGCATCGTCGGCCACCCCGAGCCCGACCCCGATCACCATCACGACGACAGGTGAACCGGTGGCGCCCGTGGCCCACGCGGTCGCCGCCGAACCCGAGCGTCGCCCCGCGTGCGGCGGGCGGATGCTGTGGGCGAATCCGGCAGACCCGGGGCATGAGTTCGTCGACCGTGACACTTTCCGGGAATGTGTCACGGTTCGCAGCCGGAGCACCCGTGCCGTCGGTACGGGCTCGCGAGGCCCGGAACGCCGGGCCGAATCGACCAACAGCATCGGCGGGCGGGACGCGTGGCCTGGTCAGCCCCCGCTGTCCGCGTCGGCCCCGGCTGTCCGCGCCGGCGGGGAGGCGGCCACCCCCTTCTTCCCGCAGTGCCTCGGCCGAGCCCGCGACCCGTACGGGGCCGGTGGGAGGCCCGGGTCCGCCCCTGCGGTTGCCGCGCCACACCCCGTTCAGCAGCCCCCACCCGGCCCCCGCCCGGCCCCCCACAAGGGGCGGCGGCCCTCTCGGGCGCGCACGATGGTCATGAGGTCCGCCGCCCGGCGGCCCGCAGGACCGCGCACTCGGGAGGATTGCCGTGACCGCCAGTCTGGAGCATTTGCGCCGCTGCCACTTCGCCGTCGACCTGGGAGCAGCCCGCACCCGGGTCTACGTCAAGGGCGCCGGTCTCGTCGTCGACCAGCCGTCCGCCGCCGCCGTGAACACCCGTACCGGCGCGCTGATCGCGGTCGGCGAGCTCGCGGAACGGATGAAAGGACGGACGCCGAGCTACATCCGTGTCGTACGGCCCGTGTCGGGCGGCACCGTCGTCGACATCGACATGGCGCAGCGCATGCTGCGGCATCTGCTCGGCGACCGGATCCGCCGCACGCTGCGCCGCCGGCCGGGCCTGCGCGCCGCGGCCTGCACCCCGCACGACGCCGATCCGCTGGCCCAGCGCGCCGCGATCGAGACCCTGGTCGGGCTGGGCGCCCGCCGGGTGGAGCTGGTCGACACGCTCATCGCCGCCGCCGTCGGTTGCGGGCTGCCTGTGGAACGTCCCGAGGCGACCATGATCCTCATGTGCGGGGCGGCGACCACGCAGGTGGCCGTGCTCTCCCTCGGGTCGATCGTGACGGCCGAGCGCATGCCCGTCGGCGGTGACGCCGTGGACCACGCCATCGTCCAGCACCTTCGCCACCAGCACGAACTGATGCTGCCGAGCCAGTCCGTACGGCCGTTGCAGGTGGCCCTGTCCGGCAACGGGCTCACCCCGCACGGCCCGGAGTCGACGGAGATCCACGGCCGGGACGTCGCCACCGGCCTCCCCCGCTCGGTCAAGGTCGACACGGCCGCCGTGCGGCACGCCATCCAGACCCCGCTGACGGGCGTCCTGGACGGGATCGGCAAGGTGCTGCGGGGCTGCCCGCCCGACCTGGTCGCCGACCTCGCCGACCGCGGGCTCATGATGGTCGGCGGCAGCGCCCTGCTGCCGGGCCTCGACCAGATGCTGCGGCAGGCGACGGGCATGCCGGTCCACATCGCCGAACGGCCGGACGTGTGCGCCGTCCAGGGGCTGGGCGCCATGATCGAGGGCAAGATCGCCCCCCTGATGCTGAACCCGCTGGCGACCTGAGCCACCGGGCCGGCCGTACCCGCCGTACCCGCCGTACCCGGCCGGAATTCCGGCCGGTTCGACGACAAGGGGTGTAGGGCGCGGCAAACCGGGCAGGCGCACCCGCGAGTACTGCCCGGACCGCGCACGTTCCGCACTCCCGCACGCCCTGCCACCCGCTCCACGGCGACCGAACCGTACGCCCGACGGCCCGCACGCGTACCGACAAGGCGGTGTCATGACCTCCGCGGCCCCACCCCCTTTCTCGGGACGACCTTTCTCGGGACGACGCGGCACCCTGGTCATCGGTGGGCGGATGGACGCGGACCGGGCGCTGCTCGCCCCGCGCGGTGAACTGGTCCACGGCTGCGCGGACACCCTCGCCCGGAAGCTGGCCCAGCTGCCCGCCCGCACGGCCCGGGTCGACCTGGACATGAGCGGGGTGCACTTCATGGACACGGCGGGACTGCGGTTCCTGGAGGTCCTGCGCGACCACGGCCGCCGACGGTCGGTGCCGGTCACGGCCACTCGCTGGACCGGTCAGCCGCGCCGCATCCTGGCGCTCGTCGGCCTGGACACCACCGACCCGCTGCGCTCTCCCGACAGGGACCGCGTGCCGGCGCCCGCCGCCACCCCGGCGGTGGCGGCGGAGCCGGCGAAACGGCCGCCCGTGCGGGAGGAGGAGGTCGAGCGGCTCCGGGAGGCGATCGCCTCCCGGCCGGCCGTCGACCGGGCCCGCGGCATCCTCATGGCCGCCCACGGCTGCGGCTCGGAGACCGCCTGGCGCATCCTGCGCGAGGCCTCCCGGCTGTCCGGCGCCCCGCTCCGTACGGTCGCCGCGGCGGTGACCGCCGATGCCGACCGGGCGGGCCCCCGCCCTCCGGAGGAGGTACGGAAGGCCCTGGCCACGGCGCTCGTCCGCCACCTCCGCCCGCCCCGGGCCGGAACGGGCCCGGAGACGGCGGACCCGGGCCCTCCCCACCGGTGAGCGCGCCGAGCGGCGTCACCGGGTCCGGAACGCCAGCACCACGTTGTGGCCGCCGAATCCGAAGGAATTGTTCAGGGCGGCGATACGCCCCTCGGGCAGCGGACGCGGCTCGTCGCGGACGATGTCCGCGGCCACCTCGGGGTCGACGGTGTCCAGGTTGACGGTCGGGGGCGCGAGCCGGTCCCGGAGCGCGAGGATCACGGCGACGGACTCGACCCCGCCGGCCCCGCCCATCAGGTGGCCCGTCATGGACTTGGTGGCGGAGACCGCGAAGCGGTCGGTGTCGTCACCGAACACCGTGCGCAGCGCGGTGATCTCGGCGACGTCCCCCATCGGGGTCGAGGTGGCGTGCGCGTTGACGTGCACGATCTCGGCGGGTTTCAGGTCGTTCGCCTCCAGCAGGTTGCTCAGCGCGGCGGCGATGCCGCGGCCCGTCGGCTCGGGCCGGGTGATGTGGTGGCTGTCCGCGGAGAGCCCCTGCCCGACGGCCTCCGCGTACACGCGTGCGCCGCGCCGGGCCGCGTGCTCGGCCGCCTCGAGCACCAGGACGCCCGCGCCCTCGCCCATGACGAAGCCGTCCCGGTCGACGTCGTAGGGGCGGGAGGCCGCCCCCGGGTCGTCGTTGCGCTTGGACATCGCCATCATGTTGCCGAAGGCGGCCATGTTCAGCGAGCAGATGGCCGCCTCGGTGCCGCCCGCGACGACGATGTCGGCTCGGCCGGTACGGATCATCTCGATGGCGTAGCCGATGCCTTCGGCGCCCGTGGCGCAGGCGCTGACCGGACTGTGCACCCCTGCACGGGCGTTGACGTCCCGGCCGACGGTGGCCGACGGTGTACTGGCCATCATCATCTGCATCGCGTGCGGGGAAACCCCGCGCGGGCCCTGCTGCTTGAGCATCTCGTACTGGTCGAGCAGCGAGGTCATCCCTCCGATGGCGGAGGCGACGACCACGCCGAGCCGGTCCGGGTCCACCGGGGCGTCCGCGCCGGCCCGGCCGGTGAACCCGGCGTCGGCCCACGCCTCGCGCGCCGCGACGAGGGCGAACTGGGCCGCGCGGTCCAGCTTGCCGGTCTCGGACCCGGGCAGCACCTCCCTCGGCTCCACGGCGGCCTCGGCGGCGATGCGCACCTGGACCTCGCGGGCCCAGTCGTGCCTCAGCGGGCGGACCCCGGAGCGGCCGGCCAGCAGACCCCGCCAGGTGGAGGCGGCGTCCCCGCCGAGTGGTGTGGTGGCACCGAGACCGGTGACGACCACGGTGCGGTCAATCGCTGTCACTGGAACAACTCCACGTCTGGATACGGGCATTACGGAGGTCGTTCTTACGGGTGTGTTCTTACGGGAGCTGTCGGGCGGGGACGTCGCGGAAGGTGAGGGCGACGTTGTGCCCGCCGAACCCGGCCGAGTTCTTCACCGCGACGTTCTGCTCGCCCTCCAGCTTCCGCGGGCTGCCGTGCACGATGTCGACCGACAGGTCCTCACCGAGCCGCGTGAAGTTGCGGGTCGGCGGCACGATGCCGTGGTAGAGGGAGAGCACGGTGGCGATCGACTCGATCGCGCCGGCCGCGCCCAGGCTGTGCCCGGTCATCGACTTGTTCGCCGAGACCGCGGGCCCCCGGTCGGCGCCCCCGAAGACGGCCCGGATGCCGTGTCCCTCGGCCGCGTCGCCGGGGAGCGTGGCCGTGCCGTTGGCGTTCAGGTGGACCACCTCCTCGGGCCGGGCTCCGGCGTCGGCGAGCGAGTCCCGGATCGCCCTGGCGGTGCCGGCCCCGGCCGGGTCGGGCTGCACCATGTCGTAGGCGTCCGAGGAACTGCCCACACCGGCGAGTTCGGCGTAGATCCGCGCACCGCGCTCCCGTGCGTGCGCCTCGGACTCCAGGACGAGGATGCCCGACCCCTCGCCGAGCACCATTCCGTCGCGGTCCGCGTCGTACGGGCGGGACGCCGAGGCCGGGTCGTCCACCCGCTTCGACAGGGCCCGCATCGACCCGAACGAGGCGAGGACCAGCGGATGCAGCGGTGCCTCGGTGCCGCCGGCCACAACGACATCCGCCTCGCCGCGGCGGATCAGCTCGGCCGCGGTGGCCAGCGCCTGCGTCCCGGAGGAGCAGGCGTTGACCGTGGCGTGCACTCCCGCCCGCGCGTTCACCAGCAGGGCGACGGCGGCCGCGGAGCCGTTGCCCATGGACATCGGCACCGTCAGCGGGTGCACCCGGTTCCAGCCCCGGCTCTTGAGCGCCTCCCAGCCGCTGATCATCGCGTTCATGTCGCCCAGGGCGGCCGACACGACCACGGCCACCCGGCGCGACCCCGCCGGGGCGCTGTCGAGGCCGGCGTCGTTCCAGGCCTCCGCGGCGGCCGTCACGGCGAGCTGGGCGGAACGGCTCAGCCGGCGGCGCTGCTTGTGCTCGAGCGCGGGTCCGGGTTCGACCTTCACCCGTCCGCCGAGCGCCGGGGGCATGTCCTTCGTCCAGTCCTCGTCGTCCAGCAGCCGGATGCCGTTCTCGCCGCGGAGCAACGCGTCCCAGGTGGTGGCCACGTCACCGCCGAGCGCGGTGGTGGTGCCGACACCGGTGACGACGACCTTCGGGCGCGGCCGGCCCGCGGACTGCGGCGTGTGCGTGTTCTCGTGCTGTGATGTGATCCCGTGCTGTGGTGTGATCCCGTACTGCGGGGTTTCCCCTGGCATGACTTCTCCTGTCAGGACGCGGGTGTGATCGGTGCGGGCGCGCCGGGACCCGGGTCAGGACGACCGGGGCCGCTCCGCCTGCGCGAGCCGGTCGGCGAGCCGGCCGGAGTCCTTCTTGACCTGGCTGACCAGCACCTTGCGCAGCAGGGACTTCGGCATGATCCCGAAGTAGTCCCCGGGCTCCACGTCGAACGTCCAGTGCACGCCGGTGGTGCCGTCCGGGTGCTCGGTGTAGTCGTAGGTGCCGGTGTAGCCGAACGGCCCGTCCACCACGTGGAACCGGGAGCGGTGGCCCGGTTCGTACTCGGTGATGTCGACGGTGAACGTCATCCGCTTGCCGATCATCGCGAAGGTGATCTCGTACCGGCAGCCCTCGCGCGCGGCCCCGTTGAGCAGCTTCGTGTCCACGCAGCCGGCCTGCCACTCGGGGTCGCGGGCGGGGTCGGACAGCCAGGCGAAGGCCTCCTTCGGCCCCACCGGAAGGACGAACTCGTACTCAGCCCTGAGGGACGCGGTGTTCATCGGCGGTGTGCTCCCATGTGCGGTGCGATCGCCTCGGCGGCGACGGCGGCGTGCGGCGGATACATGACGGAGTTGTGGTCGCCGCGGACGTCGACGACCTGGAGCGATCCCTTGATCAGCGTGTCCCAGCCGAGCTTCGGCCCGTAGTCGACGGGTTCGTCCACGGCTCGGAGCAGCAGGAGTTCGAGGTCGTTCGGCTCGGGCAGATAGGTCTGCAGGGCGATGCCGTTGGCGAGGTACGCCTCGAAGTAGCGCAGGATCTGGTCGCGGTCCGCGTCCTCGGCGAGGACGCCGATGGCCGCGGCCCGGGCCAGGATGTGGTCGAACGCGGCGTCGCCGCCGAGTTCCCGCAGGTCCTCGGCGGGGATGTCGAGGCTCTTCCCGTAGGGCACCGCGAGGTCCCGCGCGAACCACGACAGGATCGTCGCGTCGTCCGCGGTCTCCGGGATGTTCTCCTCGATCGGGGCACGGCTGTCGATGGCGGCGAGGAGTTCGATCTCCTCGCCGGCGGCGCGCAGTTGGCCGGCCACCTCGTAGGCGATCACCCCGCCGAAGCACCAACCGCCGAGGGCGTAGGGCCCGGTGGGCTGGATCTCCCTGAGGTACTCGATGTACCGGGCGGCCATCCCCTCGACGCTCACCTCGGCCTCGCCCGTGCTCTCGATGCCGGGCGCCTCCACCGCCAGGACCGCGCGGCCCGGCGGGAGGTGGCGGGTCAGCTCGACGTAGCAGAAGACGGTGCCGCCGAAGGGGTGGAACAGGAACAGCGGCCTGCTTCCCTCCTCCCCCTCGCGCAGGGTGACGACCGGGACGCGGGGGGTCTCCTGGCCGCCGCGCCGTACGGTCGTGGCCAGTTCGGCGATGGTGCCCTGCCGCAGCAGTTCGGAGATCGGGATCTCCACGTCCCATTCCTCGCGGATGGCGGCGCTGAGCCGCACGGCGAGCAGCGAATGGCCGCCCACGTCGAAGAAGTCGTCGTGCACGCCGACCTCGGGGATGCCGAGGATCTCCGTCCACATGCGGGCCAGCGTGATCTCCGTGGCGTCGCGCGGCTTCTCGAAGACGGCGTCCGAGGTGACCTCGGGCTCCGGCAGCCGGTTGCGGTCGATCTTCTTGTTGGCCGTCAGCGGGAGTTCGTCCAGGACGACGAGGATGCCCGGGACCATGTACGGGGGCAGCGACACGGCCGCCGCCTTCTTGAACGCGGCCGTACTCGGTCCGGTGCCGGGCTCGGTGCCGGGCTCGGGCACCACGTAGCCGACGAGCCGGTCGTCGCGGACCACCACGACGGCCGCGGAGACGCCGTCCACCGCCTGCAGCACGGCCTCGACCTCGGCGAGTTCGATGCGGTAGCCGCGCAGCTTGACCTGGTGGTCGAGGCGGCCGTGGTGCAGCAGTCGGCCGTCGCTGGTCCAGCGGGCCCGGTCGCCGGTGCGGTACAGCCGCTGCCGCGGGGCGGCGGGCAGCCCGGTGACGAACCGTTCCGCGGTCAGCTCGGGCCGGTCCCAGTACCCGGCCGCGAGGCCCTCGCCGCCGATCCACAGCTCGCCGGGGAAGCCCGGTTCGACGGCACGTCCCCGAGGATCCAGCACATACAGCCGCGTGTTGGCGAGGGGGCGGCCGATGTCGATGCCGGCGGCGGGGTCGACCAGGCCCTCGGTGGACCAGATGGTCGTCTCGGTCGGCCCGTACACGTTGCGCAGGCTCGCCACCCGGCCGGACAGGAACTCGGCCAGTTCCAGAGGCAGTTCCTCGCCGCCGCAGAGGACGTTCAGCCGTGGGGAGCCGTCCCAGCCGGCGTCGCGCAGCATGCGCCACGAGGTGGGGGTGGCCTGCATCCAGGTCGCGCCGGATTCCTCGATGCGGACCGCGAGCCGGGCGCCGTCGGCGGCCGTGTCGCTGTCGCACACGATCACGCGCCCGCCGGCCACCAGGGGCATGAACAGTTCCAGCCCGGCGATGTCGAACGAGACGGTGGTGACGGCGAGCAGGCTGTCATCGGCGCCGAACCCGGTGGTGTCGCGCATCGACAGCAGCAGGTTGACCAGGGCGCGGTGCCCGATCGCCACGCCCTTGGGGCGGCCGGTGGAACCGGAGGTGTAGAGGATGTACGCCAGCCCCCTGCCGTCCGGGCCCGCCTCCTTCCTGTCCGCCCCCTTCCTGTCCGTCCCCTTCCTGTCCGTCCCCTTCCTGCCGGTCCCCTCCGCACCCGTCCGCTCCGCGCTTCCGGCGCCGGTGACGCCCGCCGCCAGGTCGTCCAGTCGCAGCACGGGGAGTCCGAGTCCGGGCAGTGTGTTCTCCCCCGTGCCGCGCTCACCGAGCAGCAGCCGCGCGCGGGAGTCCTCGGCCATGTAGGCGAGCCGCGCCACCGGCAGTTTGGGGTCCAGGGGCACATAGGCGGCGTCGGCCTCCAGCACGCCGAGCAGGGCGGCCACCAGCGGGGCCCCGCGTTCCGCCATCACCGCGACCCGGTCGCCCGCGGTGATGCCCGCGGTGCGCAGGGCCGCCGCGACCTCCTCGGTCCGCGCCAGCAGCCGCGCGTAGCTCCACTCCTCGCCGTCGGCGACCAGGGCGGTCGCGTCGGGGGTGCGCCGGACCTGGTCCCGGAAGAGGTCCGGGAGCCTGGCGTCGGGCAGCGCGCGTACGGGGCCGGAGCCCTGGGCGGCGAGCCGCGCCGACTGGCGCTCGTCGCCCCGGGCGAGGCTGTGCAGCGGTGCGTCCGGCTGCCGGACCAGGCTCTCCACGGTCGCGACGAAGGCGGCGGCCAGGTCGCGGGCCGTGCCCGGCTCGAAGAGGTCGGTGTTGTAGCGCAGGACACCCGCGAAGGCGCCGTCCCGCTCCCCGCCCATCTCGACCCACAGGTCCGTCTGGCCCTCCTGCTGTGGCACCGGGTAGGGCCGCAGGGTGGCGCCGGCGACGGCCAGTTCGGCGGTCCGGTCCGGGTCCAGCAGGAAGAAGGCGTCCATGTCGGTGAGGAACGGCAGCCGGTCCCAGGCGAATCCGGCCTGGTACAGCGGGGTACGGCTCGGGTCGCGGGGCGGCGCGAGTTCCCGGACCAGCCAGGGGAACGGCAGTTCCTGGGCCCGCATCGCCTCGAGCACCCGGGCCCGTACGGAGGCGAGCACCTCCCGGTACGTCGCGGTCTCCTCGACCTCGCCGCGCACGACGACGGTGTTGACGAAGTTGCCGAGCGCGTCGCGGTACTGGCGCTGCAGTCTGCCGGAGGTCGGGGTGCCGACCAGGACGTCGGACTGGCCGCTCAGCCGGCTCAGCAGCACGAAGTAGGCCGACAGCAGCACCATGTACGGCGTCGCCGCGGACTCGCGCGCCAACTCCCTCACGGTGTCGGTCGCTTCGGCCGACAGGGCGAACGGTGTCGAGCCGCCCTCGTACGTCGGGGCCGGCGGCCTGGGCCGGTCGCCGTACAGGTCGAGGCCGGGAGGCGCGTCGGCGAGCCGTGCCGCCTCGTCGGCGACCAGCGCGGCGGCCTTCCCGCCGGCCAGGAAGGTCCGCTGCTGCTCGGCGTAGGACGCGAAGGCGCCGCCGTCCAGGGTGAACTGCCCCTGTGTTCCCTCCAGTCGGGCACGGACCTCGCCGAGCAGCAGGGCCAGTGACCAGAAGTCGGCGGCGGCGTGGTGCAGCACGGCCGCGAACACCCAGGTGCGCTCGGCGGTCCGGTACAGGTGGATGCGCCACAGCGGCGGCCGGGACAGGTCGAACGGTGCGCGGGTGTCGGTCCTGACGCGGTCCCGCAGCGTCTTGGGGTCCGTGCCGCGGGCGTCGGTGTGCCGGATGTCGAGCGGCACGGACTCCTGGACCCGCTGCGCCGGCCCGTTCTCGCCGGGCTGGAAGCAGACGCGCAAGGCGTCGTGCTCGGTCATCAGGTCGCGGAGGATCTCCTCGGTCCGGTGGCCGAGTGCGGCGTCGGCGGTGACCTCGGCGCCGAACACGATGTGGTAGGCGGAGCACTGGGGGTCGGTCTCGTGGATGAACCAGAGACCGGCCTGCTGCGCGTTGGCGGGCGGCGACGTGGCAGCCGTCGGGGATGCGGTGGTCATGGGGGTTCCGGTCGTCATCGCCGGCCGTCCGCGGTGGCCGGGGCGGGCACGGTGTTCATCAGGTTCCAGAGCGCCTCGGAGAGGCTGTCGACCGTCGGGTGGTCCCACAGCAGGTCCACCGGCAGGTCGGAGAGCCCGCAGGCGTCCTCGATCTCCATGCCGACGGCGAGCGCCGCCATGGAGTCGAGGCCGTACGAGGTGAACGGCTGGTCGGTGGCCAGGTCGGCGGCGGGTACGCCGGCCTCGGCGGCGACCGCCTGGGCGAGGACGCGCTTCACGTCGTCGAGCGTCATGTCGGTGGTGTTCATCGCAGGTCGGGACCTTCCGGTGTGCAGGTGAGCAGGTGAGCAGGTGGATCGTGTGACGGGCGGTCGATCGCCCGGCGGGCGGCTGATCGTCCGGCGGGCGGCTGATCGTCCGGCGGGCGGGTGCCGGGTCAGGCGGCGGAGGCCGGCCGGTCCGCGCCGTGGTGCGCTTCGTGCGCGCCCGGGGCGGCCTGGCGCATGGTCCTGAGGGAGAAGAACTCGTGCTTCTCGCGCTGGGAGTTCATGCGGTCGAAGAGGGTGCGGGCGGTCCGGGGATCGAGGTCGCCGACGTCGTACTGGTGGACCTGCTCACGGGCCAGGGCGGCCTCGAGCCAGGCCCCGTCGGCGAAGAACGCGTCGAGGTGGTCCCGGTTGTGGAGCCAGATCCCGAGGGCGGCGACCTTGGCGTGCAGGGCGCACAGGTCCTCCGCCAGCCTCATCAGCCGCGGCGGGGTGGTCTTGGCGGAGGCCGGCGGCGTTGCCGCCGGTGCCCTGCGCAGGTCGTGGAAACGCGCGTAGAGCGCGTCGAGCCGTGCGCGCAGTTCCTCGGCCCGGGTCCGCAGTGCGGTGAGCCGTTCCTCGTCGCAGCCGGCGTCGGGTGCGAGGCCGGCGAGGCGGTCGATGAGCGCGGGGAGGCTGGCGAAGGTCGCGTCCCGGCCGCGGCCGAACACACTCACCCGGGCCGGCCGGAACGGGGGCAGTTCGGCCCGCAGGTCGTACAGCGTGCTCCAGTCCTCGTCGCGGGGCCGCTCGTGGGACTTGGCGAGGGCGGCCAGTTGCTGGGTGATGCTGTCCAGGCAGACCGGCTCGCTGCCGTCGAAGACGGACACGACGGCGCCGTCGCGGAGCATCTTCTGGAAGATGCCGACGTGTTCCGCCGCCCGCATGTAGTACCGGGCGCCCAGCGTGCGGGCGAGCGCCTTGCCGGCGAAGTCGACGAGGCGGGCCACCTGGACCTTGGCTGCGTTGCCCCAGACGCTGAACTCCTCGGTGTACAGATGCAGTCCGCGCATCGCGACCAGGCTCTCGCACTCGGCGACCAGCAGGCTCAGGTAGGCGTTGGCGAGGGACTCGGTGACGTACGGGATCTCGCTCGCCGGCCCGTCGTACAGGGTCCGGCCGGAGAGGAAGCCGCCGACCGTGCGCAGCATGGTGTCGCCCGTGCCGAGGGACAGGCCGGTGCACAGGGTGCGGGTGATCAGCAGGCCGCGCAAGGACAGTTCGAGCCCTTCCCCCTCGGCGCCCAGCCGGGCGGAGGCGTCCACCCGGGCGTCGTCGAAGGAGACTCCGCTGATGTCGCATCCGCGCAGGCCGTACGTGGGGACGCGGGGTACGCCGGTCACCTCGCCGGAGACGACGCGCGACCTGTCCACGAGGAACATGGACTGCTTGCGCTTGGCCGGCACGCCGTCGTCGCCCGTGGTGCCGAGGAGCACCACATGGGTCGAGGTCCGGCCCCGGTTGATGGGCCATTTCTCGCCGGTGAGGACGTACTGTCCGGCGTCCGGGGTGGCCACCAGTTCGTTGGCGGCCAGGTCGGCGCCGTGGCCGGGCTCCGAGTAGGCCAGGCAGGGGACGACCCCTCCGCGCAGCACCGTGCTCGCCCACTGGGCCCGCTGTCCGTCGTCGCCTCCGATCCAGGCGAGCATCATCCAGATCTGGGTGCTCTCGCTCACGGCCACGTTCATGTCGCGGCGGGCGATCACCCGGGTGAGCATCAGCAGTTCCTCGGTGCTCCGGAGGTCTCCGCCCAGCCAGTCGGGCACGAAGTACCGGTGAAACCCGAAGGCCCGCACCCGGCCGATTCCGTCGGCCGGCAATTCCTCACGTTCGTCGAGCTCCAGGCTCCGGGCGAAGGACAGGGAGTTCGCCTCCACATCGGGGTCGCCCAGCCACTCCTCCAGCGCTTCGGCCGGAGCGGCAGCATCGATCGGACGCTTTCCCGGTTCGTCGGAGAGGGTACCTGCAAGCTGCTTTTCGGACACGAATTCGCGCATGGAGCACTCCATTTCAGCGCATGACAAAGACGAAGTCGGCACCGGCCGGCCCTTTCCACGGAATACGTCAGGGATCAGCCGGCGACTTCCGATGGATTTCGGCCGTGCGGGAATCGGCCCGGGGCGGCGCGCAGCACGGCGTTGTGCCGCGGCACCGGATCGGGCGAAAAGGGCACCGCCGTCCGGACCGCACAGGGGCGCCGGACGCGGGCACCAGAAAAAGGGCAGGTCACCGACGTCGATCGGACGCCGGCACCGGCGTCATCTACGGCAACAGCCGAACAGAATGCGGTTCACTCGAACGTCCCCCGTGACGTATGTGTGTGTCTCGGCGGGAGTCGGCCGGAATCTCGTCCGGTGACCCCTCCCCGAGATCTCCCCCGTAGTGGTTGCACATTCGACAACCTGCCGCCGCCATGGGCGGCTTCGCTCTACGTCAGGACTCTAACATTCACAAGCCTTGCCGGTTTGTGATGCCCGTCACTATTTTACGCTCCCTTTGCGCGAATATTCGATCAGGTCGGAACTTTAAATTCCGTTCACCACAAATGAAGGACGCACGAATTCCACTTCACCTGCCTTTCGCTTCGGTTGAATTGGCAATTGACACGGATTCAAAAATCACCCGCCCCAGCGGTTCCCTGTCGGCACGCAA
>NZ_JBHSOA010000142.1:0-4821 GCF_042655885.1 Streptomyces chlorus | reverse complement strand
GGCGTCACGTCGGTGCCGCCGTGCGGCGACAGTGGGTCGAGAGCGGATCAGGAGGGCGCGCCCACCGGCACGTCCGGCCGCAGCTCGCCGTCCTCGTCGAGGTCCGGCGGGATCGTCGACAGCGCGCTCGCATGGAGGTCCTTGGTCCGCAGCATCAGGAAACCGATGAGCGCGGCGATGAACCCGAGGATCGCGCAGAGGGTCATGGCGCCGTGGAACGCGGTCATGAACGCGTCCCGTCCGGCGGCGACCACCTGCTCCTGGAGCGCACCCGCGTTCGCGGCGACCGCGTCGAACGCGCCGGCGCTGATGCCGTGGGCGGCTTCCTCGGCGGCGGCATCACCCATCTGCTGTCCGACCGCCGACGCGGCGAACTCGTCGGCCACGCGGTTCTGGAAGAAGGCGCCCACACCCGCGATCCCGACAGCGACACCGACCTGCTGAAAGGTCTCGTTGATGCCGGACGCGACACCGGACTTGGCCGGCTCGGCGACGCCGATGGCCAGCGCCGCCCGGGTCGGGTTGAAGGCGCCCATGCCGAAGCCGGCGATGATCAGGGCCGGCAGGAGCACGGTCCAGGCCGAGTCGACCTCCGCCAGGTTGAGGAAGAGCAGGCCGATCGCCATGACGAGGGTGGAGCCGCCGAGCAGGATCCGGAAGGGGACCTTGCCGATGAGTCCGCCGCCGATCGCGCCGGCCACGAACATCGCGGCCGTCAGCGGCAGGAACCGCAGCCCCGCGTCCCAGGCGTCCATGCCCAGCATGTTCTGGAGGTAGCTGGTCTCGAAGAACACCGACGGCAGGGCGCCCGCGTTGCCGATCATGGCGACGAGGGAGATGCCGATGAAGGTGCGGTTGCGGAAGAACGCCAGGTCGATCATCGCGCGCTCGCCCAGGCGCCGCTCGATGAACAGGAACACCACCAGGAAGACAGCGCTGGCCGCGTACAGGCCGAGCGTGTTGACGCTGGTCCAGCCCTCCTCGGGCGCCCGGATGGTGGCGAACACCAGGGCCCCGAGCGCGATGCTGAAGGTGATCAGTCCGGCCCAGTCGGTGGGATGGGCCCGCCGGTTGAGCGACTCGCGCACCCGCAGCGCGCCGACGAGGACGGCGAGGATGCCGACCGGCACGTTGATGTAGAAGATCCAGCGCCAGGACAGCGAGCTGGTCAGCGACCCGCCGATGAGCGGTCCGGCGGCGACGGCGACACCGACGGCGGCACCGAACACGGTGAAGGCGGTGGCCCGCTCCTTGCCGTGGAATTCGTGGCTGAGCATGGCCGGGCCGACCGCGAACATGACGGCCGCGCCGACGCCCTGCACGGCGCGGTAGAGGCTCAGCGCGGTGGCGTCACCGGCCAGGCCGCAGGCGAGCGAGGCGATGGTGAAGATGACGAAGCCCACCTGGAAGAGCCGCTTGCGGCCGAGCCGGTCGGCGAGTGAGCCCGCTGCCACCAGGAAGATCGCGAGGGTGAGGGCGTAGGCGTCGAACACCCACTGCAGGTCGGCGAAGCTGCTGTCCAGGGACTCGTGGATCGCCGGCAGCGCGACGGCCACCACGCTCAGGTCGAGCATCAGCATGAACGTGCCCAACGCGACGATCCCCAGGGTCCACCACCTTGCGGGCGATGGTGCGCGTTCTGCGGACATGACGGGGACTCTCCTATCAACCGGATTCATCGATGATAGAAAAATAGATGATTGGAAAGTCGAGGTCAACCGCAGTCACGGTGAGTGACGAGGATCCGGCCGCCCCCGCACCGCCCCGCGGCAGGACCCACACGCGGTCACGGACGGACGGCGGGGAAGCGGAGGGAACCGGCGGACGGACGAGGACAGACGAAGAGCGGACGAAGGACGAAGAGGGCCGGCGGGCAAACGAAAGCGGGCGGACCCCCAAGGGCCCGCCCGCACCACCGCCAACGCCACCGCCGCTGCCGTCAACTCACCTCCGTGCCGCCCGTTCCGGTCAGTCGGAACAGACGGACGCGGGCCAGCGGCCCGCCAGCATCCGGTCGAGCATCCTGCGCATCACTTCGCGCTCGTCGTCGTCGAGCGCGCCGAAGAACGCCGTCTCGACCTCGGTGACCACACTGTCCACCGCCGCCAGCGCCGCACGGCCGGCGTCGGTGAGGATCAGGTTGTACCGCCGCCGGTCGGCGGGGTTGCGCCGCCGCTCGACGTGCTGGTTGCGCTCCATCTCGTCGATGACCGTCACGACCGTGGTCGGGTCGAGGTTGAGCAGCCGGCTCAGGTCCTGCTGGGAGAGCTCGGGCCCTCCGGCCAGCGAGGCCAGCACGAAGAAGTACCTGCTGCGCATGCCGACCGTCTCCAGGGCCTTCTCCACGTCCTCGAGCAGCAGCAGCGCCGCCTTGTGGAGCAGGTATCCGGGACGCTCGGCGATGAAGAAGTCCTCGCGTGGCCGCAGTGGTGCCCCGTCCCGCTCGGCATTGCCGCCACTGCGCGTCATGGGCCGACTCCCTTCAACCATACGAAACGTCTACCATCGAAGATACCAACGCTTCGGACGCCCGGAACGTGCCGTGCGGCGTCCGGGCAGTCGGCGTCCAGGCAACGGCCTCACTCCCCGGGCCGGTTCCAACGCCCCGCACCCGCCGCGCTTTCCCCGAAGCGCCGATCATCCCGGAGCGGGGGTGCACAGTCGCCTCACGACCGCCGCCGAGCATGTCACCTCGCACTCGATCGCGTCTTCCGCCATACCCCAGCGTTCCCACATGAGCACGGTGAGGACGACGCTCCCGACCTCGATTGCGACACCGCTCCGCTTCAGCAACCGAACGCCCAGACGCAGGTCCGCTTACTCGGACATACGACCATGGCGCGGTAAAACAGAACCCATGGAGCATCCCCGCAGGCGCGGGGTCGACGGCAACGCCAGTAGTGGGGACTCCTACGTCCAGGGAGCATCCCCGCAGGCGCGGGGTCGACGTCACCTTCGACGGCGACGCGATCCCGAGCGCCGGAGCATCCCCGCAGGCGCGGGGTCGACGCCAACAAGACCGTCACGCTGGACCTGAGCAAGGGAGCATCCCCGCAGGCGCGGGGTCGACGGCCGCTGTACGACCTCGACGCCCTCGACCGTCGGAGCATCCCCGCAGGCGCGGGGTCGACGACTCCGGCCAGCAGCACCTCGTCACCACCGGCGGAGCATCCCCGCAGGCGCGGGGTCGACTGCGCGTAGGGGAGGGGTGGCAGCCCGTGCCGCGGAGCATCCCCGCAGGCGCGGGGTCGACCCTTCGACGCCGGCGGCCCGGCCGAGGTCGTCCGGAGCATCCCCGCAGGCGCGGGGTCGACGGTGCAGGCGGTGGACCGGGGGCCGTTCGGGAGGGAGCATCCCCGCAGGCGCGGGGTCGACGTTTGCAAAACGTCTGTGGCGCCCCGGTAGAGGGGAGCATCCCCGCAGGCGCGGGGTCGACACTTGCTGAGCTGGGGCTTTACCCGGCGGGGTGGCTGTTTTCATTTAGTTGCTTCTTGGAACGGGGCAAGAGGATCAGCCCGCCGGAGTTGACGGGCTGCCAGCGGTCGCGGGCCCAGCGGCTGGAGTTGTCGATGAACATGTCGCCAAGCAGGTTGGTGCCCCCTCTCGGTAGTCGGCCTCGGCACCACCCTCGCGGCTGTCGACGGCGCATCTGATCAGGCCACCCGAAGACGCGGGTGATTGTTAAAGATGCCCTCCATGATTGCGCCGCCACTGCGGCGTACGAACAAGCGGTCGCAATACGTCGTGGCAACGATACGACCCCCATCATGCAGAGGTTCGGAGATCACATATGGCGAGACCGCGACTGTTGCGACTCACCCTTGTCCACATGTTCGTATCCATCTTTGACGACAGGCATCCTCCTGCTGGAAGTTGATCGGCGGGATCGCAGCCTGCGAGCCACGATGCCGCCGACACTCATGGGTCACTTACGGGTGGCGCGGTGCACCTGCTGGAGGGCTCGACCCATGCCACAGGCGCTGTTGGTACACGGCCGGCAGTTCACGGCGTGCTCCAGGTGCCTGCACCCATGCCTCCTCGCGTTGAGGTGGCGAGGCGCGCACTCAGGGCAGGTGTAGACGTTCCATCCCGGCCCGGTATCAACATGGATCGTCCGGACCGTCACGGGTGCCTGAGTGGTGTGCTTGCAGCGGACACACATCCTCATGCCGTCAGCTCCTACGTAGCCGCTCCCCAGCGCCATCGCAGCGCGGGCATTCGCACGGCGGCCAGGCCGAGCTGAACGCGAACGGGTCGAGCGGGGTATCGGACGTGATCCGCACCTCGCTGCGTTGCTCGACCACGCGACCGTCACGGACCCGGGTTACCTGCATGGTCATCAGGTGTACGGACTTGGATGTCTCGCCACCCTCGGCGGCCTGGTCGGCGCTCACTCTTCACCCCCGTGCGCGGCGGCACGGTGCCGGGTGAGCAACACCCGGCAGTCGGACTCACGCGAGTAGTCGCCCTCGGCGTGTGCGGACCGCTGCTCGTCGCCGAGCCGTACGCACTCAGCGCACGCGGGGGGAGCCGTGGCGGGGGGTGGTGTTCTACGATCCATGGGTCGTCGCTCCTATGCAGCGGTGGCCATGCCCCCGGTCCGGTCACACGGTCGCGGGGGTCTTCTGTGGCCGATCCTAGAGGACCTGTATACCCCTGTCAGCCCATGTCTATAGCTAGGAGCATCTATGTCCAGGTGTGGGCGGATACATACGCTCAGGCCGTGACCGATTTTGAGTTCGACCCGACGCGACCGAAGTGGGAGCAGATTGCCGACGCTCTCAGGGCTCGCATCGCTGACGGCACCTACCCGCCTCGCCA
>NZ_JBHSOA010000141.1:0-33680 GCF_042655885.1 Streptomyces chlorus | reverse complement strand
CGGTGTAGTAGTTGGCTTCGTATTCGACGGGCGGGACGTGGCCTATCTCACCGTGGAGCCTGCGGTGGTTGTACCAGTCGACCCACTCGGCGGTAGCCAACTCGACCTGGGAGAGCGTCTTCCAGGGCCGCTGCGGCTTGATCAACTCGGTTTTGAACAGGCCGATCGTCGACTCCATCAGGGCGTTGTCGTACGCGTCACCGACCGAGCCGATGGAAGCTGCGATGCCGGCGGCGTCCAGATGCTCGGCGAGCTTGAACGACGTGTACTGCGACCCGGCGTCGGAGTGATGGATCAACTCTCCTGGCTGAACGGGCTGTTGATCGCGGTCGCGTTGCCAGATGGCCATCTCCAGGGCGTCCAGGACGAAGACGGTCTCCTTCACCGTGGCCGCGGACCAGCCGACGATCCGGCGGGAGAAGGTGTCCACGACGAACGCGACATAGACGGTCGCGGACCAGGTCTTCACGTGCGTGAAGTCCGCCACCCAGCACCGGTTCGGAGCGCCGGCGACGAAGTCGCGGTCGACCAGATCAGGGGCCCGCTCGACCTGCCCGCCGGGGATCGTGGTGATGATGCGCTTGCCGCGCACCGCGCCCTGGACCCCGAGTTCACGCATCAGGCGCTCGACGGTGCAGCGGGCCACCGCATGTCCCTGCCGGTTCAGCTCGCGCCAGATCTTCCGGGCCCCGTAGACGCGGTAGTTGGACGTGTAGACGTTCTGGATCCGCTCCTTGAGCTCCGCATCGCGCATGCGGCGGGCGGAGGGGGCTTGGAGGCGTTTCTTGTGAGCGTAGTACGTGGAAGGGGCGATCCTGCAGTCGTGCTCGGTGAGCGTCCTGCAGATCGGCTCGACGCCGCCGAAGCGGTCCCGGTGCTCGTCGATGAACGTTACGAGCGCGTGTGTGGCCGGTCGAGCTCGGCCGCGAAGAAACTCGCCGCCGCCTTCAGAATCTCATTCGCCCGCTTCAGCTCGGCGTTCTCCTTCTTCAACGCCTTGAGCTGGGCGGACTCCTCCGTCGTCGTCCCCGGACGCGTCCCCGCGTCGATCTCGTGCTGCTTCACCCAGTTCCGAAGCGTCTCGCGGGAGCCGATGCCGAGCTTGTCGGTGACCGCCTGCAAAGCGGCCGTCTCGTTCGGGTAATCGTCGCGCACCTCGGCGACCATGCGCACCGCACGACGGCGCAGCTCAAGCGGGTAACGGGAGGGTCGTGCCATGACTCAATCCTTGCATGAAATTGAGCCTCCACCTGACCCGGGGCGGTTCACCGGCGGGGCCTGGAGCGCGGTGGCGGCCGTCCCCTCGTCACGCCCGTCCGTGCGGGCCGCCGTGACGCGGGTCTGCGGTGCGGCGTGGGTCAGATGGATGGCCGTTGCCACCAGGCCGCGCCCGGCGGTCCACCGGCCGTGGAACTCACCGATGCGGGCGCCCGCCACGAGCGGTCCCGGCACCAGAAGCCGCGCCCGGAAAGTCCGCTCGACCGGGCTGATGTCGATCTGCGCCTCCGAGAAGTTGAGTTCGCGTCCGGTGAGCGGGTACCACACCTTGAAGACGCTCTCCTTGGCGCTGAAGACGAGCCGGTCCCAGCTGACGCCGGGGTGCCGGGCGGCCAGCGAGGCGATGAGGGCGGTCTCGTGCGGCAGCGCGATGGTGTCGAGCACGCCGTCGGGCAGCGGAGCGTCCGGCTCCGCGTCGATGCCGAGCGCGGCGGTCGTGTCGGACCGCGCCACCACCGCCGCGCGGTAGCCGTCGCAGTGCGTCATGCTGCCCACGATCCCCTGCGGCCACTGAGGCGCCCCGCGTCGGTTGGGCAGCAGCGGCACGGGCTGCTGTCCCAGGCTGCGCAGCGCGCGCCTGGCCAGGAAGCGTACGGTCGTGAACTCCCGCTGCCGCTTGGGGACCGAGCGCTCGATCAGCGCCAGCTCCTGCGGGAACAGCTTGTCGTCCGGTGCACGCGTGTCGTCGTACGCCACCTCGGCCGCCACCTCGGCGGGCAGCACCGAGCGGATCACCGGGCGGCCTGTCCGGCCGGCTCCGGCAGGATCTGGCGCAGCGGTATCCGTGACGGGCGTTTGCGCCATTCCCGCGGATAGCCGATCGACACCTCTTCGAAGCGCACCCCGTCGTGGCGGGTGACCCGGGGGATGTGGAGGTGGCCGTAGACGACGGCGGCGGCGCGGAAGCGCACATGCCAGTCGGCGGTCAGCTCCGTGCCGCACCACTGCGCGAACTGCGGGTAGTGCAGTACGCGGGTGGGGGCGCGGACCAGCGGATAGTGACTGACCAGGACCGTGGGCAGCGACGGATCGACGGCCGACAGCCGGCGCTCGGTCTCCTCGACCCGGGACCGGCACCAGGCGTCCCTGCTGGGGTAGGGGTCGGGGTGCAGGAAGTACTCGTCGGAGCAGACCACGCCCGACTCGTGGGCGAGCCGCAGCGACTCCTTCTTGGTCGTGGCGCCGGGAGCCAGGAACGAGTAGTCGTAGAGGACGAACAGCGGCGCGACCACCACCGGCCCACCGTCGCCCCGCCATACGGGGTAGGGGTCCTCGGGGGTGGATATGCCCAGTTCCCGGCAGAGCCGGACCAGCCGCAGATAGCGCTCCTCGCCGCGCAGCTCGCACGGGTCCTGCGGGTGGGTCCACAGCTCGTGGTTGCCCGGAGCCCAGATCACCCGGGAGAACCGGCCGCTGAGCAGCCGCAGCGCCCACTCGACGTCGGCGTACTTCTCGGCGACGTCGCCCGCGACGATCAGCCAGTCGTCGTCCGAGGCCGGGCGCAGTTTCTCGACCAGCGTGCGGTTGTCGTCGTACACGACATGGAGATCGCTCACGGCGAGGAGTTTTCCGGCAGGCACAGTACGGTCCTTATCGCTCATCGGCCGGGCTCGCTCACACAGGGTCGGGTTGGTGCGCCGATCCCGCCGGCAGGGCGCCCGCCACCGGCTGCCCGTCGTTCCCGGCGGGGCCCTGGGTGCGGGCGTCGTACAGGCGGGCGTAGGCGCCCTGTTCACGGATCAGCTCGTCGTGGGTGCCGCGTTCGACGATCCGGCCCGATTCCATGACCACAATGACATCCGCGTCGCGGATGGTGGAGAGGCGGTGCGCGATGACGAAGCTGGTCCTGCCCTCGCGCAGGGTGTTCATCGCGCGCTGGATCAGCACCTCGGTGCGGGTGTCGACGGAGCTCGTGGCCTCGTCGAGCACCAGCACCGCGGGCTTCGCGAGGAAGGCCCTGGCCACGGTGATCAGCTGTTTCTCGCCCGCGCTCACCCCGGCGGACTCGTCGTCCAGCACGGTGTCGTAGCCGTCCGGCAGCGTACGGATGAAACGGTCGGCGCAGGTGGCGCTCGCCGCGGCCACGATCTCCTCACGCGTCGCCCCGGCGCGGCCGTAGGCGATGTTCTCGGCGATCGAGCCGCCGAACAGCCAGGTGTCCTGGAGCACCAGGCCGAACTGCGCGCGCAGGCCGTCGCGGGTCATCGCCGCGATGTCCGCGCCGTCGAGCAGGATCCGGCCCTCGTCGACCTCGTAGAAGCGCAGCAGGAGATTGCCGAGCGTGGTCTTGCCGGCCCCGGTCGGGCCGACGATCGCCACCGTGCTGCCGGGTTCGACCGTCAGCGAGAGGTCCTCGATCAGCGGCCTGCCGGGGGAGTAGCGGAACGACACCCCCTCGAACTCCACCCGCCCGGCCGCCGTCTCGGCGCGCGCCGGACGCGAAGGGTCGGGGCTCTGCTCCTCGGCGTCGAGCAGGGTGAAGACCCGGGCGCCCGAGGCGATCCCGGACTGGAGATGGCCGGCCACCGCGGCGACCTGCACGATCGGCTGGCTGAACTGCCGGGAGTACAGGATGAACGCCTGTACGTCGCCGAGGGTCAGCTCGCCGCTGACCACTTTCCAGGCGCCCACCACGGCCACGGCCACGTAGCCGAGGTTGGCGATGAACATCATGGCGGGCTCGATGGTGCCCGAGGCGAACTGGGCCTTGGCGCCTGCCCGGAACAGCGCGTCGTTGAGCTTGTCGAAGCGCTCCTCGGCCCGCTCGCGCCTGCCGAACCCCTTGATCAGGGAATGGCCCGTGTAGACCTCTTCCACCTGTGCGTTCATCGAGCCGTTGGCGTCCCACTGGTCCGTGAAGCGGGGCTGGGCGCGCTTGCTGATCCACGCGGCGAGCACCCCGGAGACCGGCACGCCGGCGAGCATGACCAGCGCGAGCGACGGCGAGATGACCAGCATCAGGACGAGCATGGTGATGATGGAGAAGACCGAGGTGATCAGCTCGGCCAGGGTCTGCTGGAGGGTCTGCTGGAGATTGTCGACGTCGTTGGTGGTGCGGCTCAGCACCTCGCCCGCAGGGTTGCGGTCGAAGTAGCGCAGCGGCAGCCGGCCGAGCTTGTCCTGGGCGCTCTGCCGCAGGTCGAAGACCACCCGCTGGACGACGGCCGCGACCAGCCGGCCCTGCGCCAGCATGAACAGCGAGGCCGCGCCGTACAGCGCGAGCAGGATCAGCAGCAGCCGCCCGACCGCGCCGAAGTCGATGTCCGACCCGTCGAGGAGGGAGTCGAAGATCAGGTCGGTGGCCCTGCCGAGCAGGAGCGGACCGAACGCGTTGAGTACGATCCCGACGATTCCCACGAGGAGCGCGACGGCGATGCGGGGGCGGTGCGGAAGCAGCAGGCCGAGCAGACGGCGGCCGGTACCGCGCTTCTCGGGCTGCTCGGGAGGTGTTTTCACCGGCCCGCCGTTCGCCCGAGGGACGTGGTGCGCGGCGCCCGGTGCGCGAGCGCGCGGGGGACGGCGTCCGCCGTGTCCCGGACGAGCGCGGACGGGGCGACGGCGCGGCGCGGGTGCGCACCGGGCGCCGCCGGCCGGGGGTGACTTCTCAGGCAGGCCCTACGGCCGTCCGGCGAGACCATGAACGGTCTCCTCCTCGGTGAGCTGGGAGAGGGCGATTTCGCGGTAGGTGGCGTTGTCGCACAGCAGTTCGTCGTGGGTGCCCGTGCCGACGACCCGGCCGGCGTCGAGGATCACGATGCGGTCGGCGTACTGGACCTGGGCGATCCGCTGGGCGACCGTGATCACGGTCGCTCCGGCGGTCTCCGGCGCCAGGGCGGTCCGCAGCGCGGCGTCCGTGGCGTGGTCGAGCGCGGAGAAGCAGTCGTCGAAGAGGTAGACGGCGGGCCGCCGCAGCAGGGTGCGCGCGATGGCGAGACGCTGTCGCTGGCCGCCCGAGACGTTCGTGCCGCCCTGGGAGATCTCGGTGTCGAGCCCGTCGGGCATGTTCGCGACGAACGTGTCGGCCTGGGCGATCCGCAGGACCCGCCACAACTCGTCGTCGGTGGCGTCCGGGTCGCCGAAGCGCAGATTGGTCGCGACCGTCCCGGAGAAGAGATAGGGGCGCTGCGGGACGAAGCCCACGGTCCGGCCCAGGTCCTCGGGATCCAGCTCCCGGACGTCGACGCCGTTGACCCGCACCGAGCCCTCGGTGGCGTCGAACAGCCGCAGCACGAGGTTGAGCAGTGTCGTCTTGCCGCTGCCCGTGGAGCCGAGGATCGCCACGTTCTCCCCGGGGCCGGCGCTCAGACCGATCCCCTGGAGCACAGGCTTCTCGGCGCCCGGGTAGCGGAACTCCGCGCCGCGCAGCTCGACATGGCCCGCCGCGTCCGGCGCGGCAGGCACCGGCAGGGACGGCCGGACGACGCTCGACGACGTCCCCACGGCCTCCTGGATGCGCGCGGCGGACACCCGCGCGCGGGGCACCGAGAGGAACACGAACGCGACCATCACGACCGACATCAGGATCAGCGAGAGATACATCAGGAACGCGCTGAGCGCGCCGATGCGCATCGCCCCGCCGTCGATCCGGTGGGCGCCCGCCCAGAGGATCGCGACCGTGAAGGCGTTCATGAGGAGCAGCACCACGGGCAGCATCGACGCGATGAGGCGGCCGACCCGCTGCGAGACCTCGAACAGTTCCGTGCTGGTACGGGCGAACCGCTCGCGCTCGTAGCCGTCCCGGACGAAGGAGCGCACCACGCGCACCCCGGTGATCTGCTCGCGCAGCATCCGGCCGAGCCGGTCCAGACCGGTCTGCATGCGGGCGTAGAGGGCGCCCATACGGGCCAGGAGCAGACCGAACGCCACGCCGACGACCAGCACCAGCAGCACCAGGATCAGCGCCAGCGGGACGTCCTGGCGGAGCGCCAGCACGACGCTGCCCAGACACATCAGGGGTGCGGCCACCACGATGCCGAAGCCCGACTGGGCCAGCGTCTGCACCTGCTGGACGTCGTTGACCGTGCGGGTCAGCAGCGACGGCGTTCCGAAGCGGCCCACCTCACGGGCGGAGAAGTCCAGCACCCGGCGGAAGACGACGGACCGGATGTCGCGTCCCATCGCCATCGCGGTGCGGGCGGCCAGGGACACCGCGCCGACCGCCGCGAGGACCTGGACGAAGGCCACCGCGACCATCAGGCCGCCGAGCCGGGCGATGTAGCCGTTGTCGCGGGCGACCACGCCGTTGTCGATCAGAGCCGCGCCCAGCGTCGGCAGCAGCAGCGTCCCGAGGATCTGGACCAGTTGCAGAAGGATTAGCAGGGCGACGGCACGCCGGTACGGGCGCACATGGGTACGCAGAAGTCTCAGCAGCACGGAAAGACGCTCCGGTTGGCAGAGCCGGCCCGAACGCCGACGCACACAGTGCACCCCATCGCGGTGTCGAAAATTACTAGTGTTCTGCCCCTTCCGGCCTTCCGCGCGGGACCCCGACTCGGGAATTCCCTAGTAAGCCCGGGATTTCTTGACACCGTGGTCGGCGGCTTGCGAGCGTGCCGATGTCTATCGTCCGGACATGAAGCGTATTCGATGCTGGGTCGTCGACCGAGCTGTGCGTTTGGGCGTTCTCTCCGTGGTCGAGAAGGGGTTCGTATGACCAAGCGTGCACTGATCACCGGTATTACCGGCCAGGATGGTTCTTATCTGGCCGAGCATCTCCTGGCCGAGGGTTACGAGGTCTGGGGGCTGAACCGAGGTCAGGCCAACCCGCGCAAGTCGAGGGTCAGCCGGCTCGTCTCCGAGCTCTCGTTCGTGGACGGCGACCTGATGGACCAGGGCAGCCTGGTCTCCGCCGTCGACACCGTGCAGCCCGACGAGGTCTACAACCTCGGCGCGATCTCGTTCGTGCCGATGTCGTGGCAGCAGGCCGAGCTGGTGACCGAGGTCAACGGCACGGGTGTGCTGCGTGTTCTGGAGGCCATCCGGATGGTGAGCGGCCTCAACGGCTCGCGCACCACCTCGGGCGGCCAGATCCGTTTCTACCAGGCGTCGTCCTCGGAGATGTTCGGCAAGGCCGCCGAGACTCCGCAGCGCGAGTCGACGCTGTTCCACCCGCGCAGCCCGTACGGCGCCGCCAAGGCGTACGGGCACTTCATCACCCGCAACTACCGTGAGTCCTTCGGGATGTACGCCGTCTCCGGCATGCTCTTCAACCACGAGTCCCCGCGCCGCGGCTCGGAATTCGTGACCCGGAAGATATCCCTGGCCGTCGCCCGTATCAAGCTCGGCTTCCAGGAGAAGCTGCACCTGGGGAACATCGACGCGGTACGGGACTGGGGCTTCGCCGGCGACTACGTCCGCGCGATGCACCTCATGCTCCAGCCCGACGAGCCGGACGACTACGTGATCGGCAGCGGCACCATGCACTCGGTGCGCGACGCGGTGCGCATCGCCTTCGACCACGTGGGCCTGGACTGGCAGGACTACGTCGTCATCGACCCGGCGCTGGTGCGCCCGGCCGAGGTGGAGGTCCTCTGCGCCGACAGCGGGCACGCCCGCGCCCAGCTCGGCTGGAAGCCCACCGTCGACTTCCCCGAGCTGATGTGCATGATGGTCGATTCCGACCTGAATCAGGTCTCCCGGGAACACGAATACGGGGACCTTCTGCTGGCCTCCAACTGGTAGCCGTCCGAAGGACCGCAAAGGACTAGGGAATTCCCGTCGCGGTTCGTACGACACTCGCCACATGGCTTCCCGCTGAACGGCTGCGAAGCCATGTGGCTTTCCAATTTTTTTCGTATTGCACGGCGAGCGCGAGATGCCCCCGCGTGATTCATGTTCGGCCACTGGCTGTCGAGATGGGTTGAGTTGAGATGGACAACGAACAGAAGCTCCGGGACTACCTCAAGCTTGCTACCGCGGACCTCCGGCGGACACGGCAGCGCGTCAACGAGCTGGAGTCGGCGGCCCAGGAGCCGATCGCCATCATCGGCATGACGTGCCGCTACCCCGGCGGCGTCAGCAGCCCGGAAGACCTCTGGCGCCTGGTCGAAGCCGGTGAGAACGGCATCTCCGACTTCCCCGCCGACCGCGGCTGGGACACCGAGGCGCTCGCCGCGTCCAGCACCCGGTCCGGCGGCTTCCTCCACGACGCCCCCGACTTCGACGCAGACTTCTTCGGCATCTCACCGCGCGAAGCCGTCGCCATGGACCCCCAGCAGCGCGTCGCGCTCGAATCGGCCTGGGAGGCCTTCGAGCGCGCGGGCATCGACCCGACCTCGGTCAAGGGCAGCCAGACCGGTGTGTTCATGGGCGCGATGGCCCAGGACTACCGGGTCGGCCCCGCCGACGGCGCGGAGGGGTTCCAGCTCACCGGCAACACCGGCAGCGTGCTGTCAGGACGCATCTCCTACACCTTCGGCACGGTCGGCCCCGCCGTCACCGTCGACACCGCCTGCTCCTCCTCCCTGGTGGCCGTCCACCTCGCCACCCAGGCGCTGCGCGCGGGGGAGTGCGCCCTCGCACTGGCCGGCGGCGTCACCGTCATGTCCAGCCCCGGCACCTTCATCGAAATGGGCCGCCAGGGCGGCCTCTCCGCCGACGGACGCTGCCGCTCCTTCGGCGACACCGCCGACGGCACCGGCTGGGCCGAGGGCGTGGGCGTCCTCGTGCTCGAACGGCTCTCCGACGCCCGGCGCAACGGCCACGAGGTCCTCGCCGTCGTACGCGGCACCGCCGTCAACCAGGACGGCGCGTCCAACGGACTCACCGCCCCCAACGGCCCCTCCCAGCAGGAGGTCATCCGGCAGGCCCTGGTCAACTCCCGGCTCTCCGCGTCCGAGGTCGACGCCGTCGAGGCGCACGGCACCGGCACCACACTCGGTGACCCGGTCGAGGCACAGGCCCTGCTCGCGACCTACGGCCAGGGACGCGAAGAGGACCGGCCGCTGCTGCTCGGCTCCGTCAAGTCCAACATCAGCCACACCCAGGCCGCGGCCGGTGTCGCCGGTGTCATCAAGATGGTCATGGCCATGCGGCACGGAGTGCTGCCGCGGACCCTGCTGGCCGACGAGCCCTCGTCGCACGTCGACTGGTCGCAGGGCGCGGTCCGCATCCTCGACGAGAACCGCCCGTGGCCCGAGACCGGCGCGCCCCGGCGGGCCGGCGTCTCCTCGTTCGGCATCAGCGGCACCAACGCGCACACCATCGTCGAGCAGGCCCCGCCCGCCCCCGTGAGCGAGGACGACGACACCGTCACGCACCGGGGCCCGGTGCCGCTGCTGGTCTCCGGACGGACCCGCGAGGCGCTGCGCGCCCAGGCCGCCTCGCTGGTGGCCGCGCTGGAGTCCGAGCCCGCCGCGAACACCCTCGACGTCGCTTACTCGCTGGCCACCACTCGCGCGGGCTTCGAGCACCGCGCCGTACTCATGGCCGCCGACCGCGAGACGGCGCTCGCCGGACTGACCGCGCTGGCCGAGGACCGCGAAGCCGCCGACCAGGTGCGCGGCGCCGCCCAGGGCGAGGGGAAGCTGGCGTTCCTCTTCACCGGCCAGGGCTCCCAGCGTCTGGGCGCGGGCCGTGAACTGCACGCCGCCTTCCCGGTCTTCGCCGACGCGCTGGACGCCGCCTTCGCCGTCCTGGACCCGCTGCTGGACCGCCCGCTGCGCGAGGTGCTCTGGGGCGAGGACGCCGAGGCGCTGAACCGTACCGAGTACGCGCAGCCCGCGCTGTTCGCCGTCGAGGTCGCGCTGTACCGCCTGGTGGAGTCCTGGGGCGTCAAGCCCGACTACCTGACCGGCCACTCCATCGGTGAGATCACCGCCGCCCACGTCGCCGGAGTGCTCTCCCTGAGTGACGCGGCCGTGCTCGTCACCGCCCGCGGCCGCCTGATGCAGGCACTGCCGGCGGGCGGCGCGATGGTCGCCGTGCAGGCCACCGAGGACGAGGTCGCCCCGCTGCTGGCCGGCCACGAGGACACCGTGTCCGTCGCCGCGGTCAACGGCCCCCGCTCGCTCGTCCTCGCGGGCGAGGAGGACGCGGTCGCCGAGATCGCCGCGCGCCTGGAGGCCGAGGGCCGCAGAACCAAACGCCTCGCCGTCTCGCACGCCTTCCACTCACCGCTCATGGAGCCGATGCTCGACGAGTTCCGCGCGGTCGTGTCCGGTCTGTCCCTCCAGGCCCCGCTGCTGCCGTTCGTCTCCAACCTCACCGGCGAGCCCGCCACCGTCGCGCAGGTCACCTCCGCCGACTACTGGGTGGACCACGTCCGCCGGGCCGTGCGCTTCGCCGACGGCATCGGCTGGCTCACCGACCACGGTGTCACCACCTTCCTCGAACTCGGCCCCGACAGCGTCCTGTCCGCGATGACCCAGGACTGCCTGGACGCCGCCGACGCCGACGGATCCACCGCGCTCCCCACCCTTCGCGCCGGCCGCCCCGAGACCCACGCCCTCACCACCGCGCTGGCCGGGCTGTACGTACGCGGCACCGCCGTCCGCTGGGCTGAGTACTTCGCCGGCACCGGCGCCCGCCGCCACGACCTGCCCACCTACGCCTTCCAGCGCCGCAGGTACTGGCCCAAGGGCGGCGCCCAGAGCCAGTCGGCCGATCTGCGCGCGGCCGGGCTCGGCGCCGCGCACCACCCGCTGCTCGCCGCCGCCGTCTCGCTCGCCGACTCCGAGGGCGTGCTGCTCACCGGCCGCCTCTCGCTCCAGTCCCACCCGTGGCTCGCCGACCACGCCGTGCGCGGCATCACGCTGCTCCCCGGCACCGCCTTCCTCGAACTCGCCGTCCGCGCGGGCGACGAGGTCGGCTGCGACCGGGTCGAGGAACTGACCCTGGCCGCGCCGCTGGTCCTGCCCGAGCAGGGCGGCATCCAGGTCCAGCTGTGGATCGGCAACCCCGACGACTCGGGCCGCCGTACGGTCGACGTCTATTCCCGGCCCGAGGGGAGCGACGAGAACGCCTGGACCCGGCACGCCACCGGTGTACTGGCCGTCGACGAGCAGACCGCCGGGCACGGCGCCGGATTCGACGCCGCGCAGTGGCCTCCCACCGGGGCCCGGCCCGTGTCCGTCGAGGGCCTCTACGACCGGCTGGCCGAGGACGGCTTCGCCTACGGCCCGGTCTTCCAGGGGCTGCGGGCCGCCTGGCGGCACGACGGCGACGTCTACGCCGAGGTCGCACTGCCCGAGGGCGGCGACACCGGAGCGGACACGTTCGGACTGCACCCCGCACTGCTGGACGCCGCGCTGCACGCCGCGTCCTTCGTCGAGCTCGGCGCGGACAGCCGCGGCGGGCTGCCCTTCTCCTGGGAGGGCGTGTCACTGCACGCCACCGGAGCCACCGCACTGCGCGTGCGGCTGACTCCGGCCGGCGAGGACTCGATCGCGATCCAGGTCGCCGACGCCTCCGGCGCGCCCGTGGTCTCCGTGGAGTCGCTGGTGCTGCGGGCGGTCGCCGCCCAGCAGCTCGACTCCGCCGGCACGGCCGCGCGCGACGCGCTGTTCGGCCTGGGCTGGGTGTCCGTACGGCAGGGGGCGACCGCTCCCGAGTCCGTCGCCTTGGTCGGCCCCGACGCGTTCGGACTCGTCGAGCACGGGGCGCTCACCGCCGCCGCGTACCGGGATCTGACGGAGCTGGCGGCGGCCGACGGGCCCGTGCCCGCCGTCGTCCTGGTGACCCTCGACGGCAGGACCGGCGCCGACGCGGCGCGGTCCGCCCACACCCTGACGGCCGAAGCCCTGGCATCCGCGCAGTCCTGGCTCGCCGACGAGCGATTCGCCGCGTCACGGCTGGTGTTCGTGACGCGCGGCGCGGTCGGTGGCACCGACGTGGCCGCGGCCGCGGTGTGGGGCCTGTTGCGGTCGGCGCAGTCGGAGAATCCGGGCTGCTTCGGCCTGGTGGACCTCGATCCGGTGGGACCGGTTGTTCTGCCGTTGCCGGCGCTGGGCCTGGACGAGCCGCAGGCGATCGTGCGCGACGGCGGCGTCCTGGCCGGGCGGCTGGTGCGCAGGGCGCTGGGCGAGATCGCCGCCGACCCGGTGTGGGACGGCGACGGCAGTGTTCTGATCACGGGCGGTACGGGTGGGCTGGGCGCGGTGATGGCCCGCCACCTGGTCGCCGAGCACGGTGCGCGCCGTCTGCTGCTGGTGAGCCGCCGGGGTGCGGACGCCGACGGCGCCGAAGCCCTGGTGGGCGAGTTGTCGGAGCTGGGCGCGGAGGTCTCGGTCGAGGCGTGCGACGTCGCCGACCGGGACGCGCTGGCCGACCTGCTGGCACGCCACACCGTCTCCGCCGTGATCCACACCGCCGGTGTGCTGGACGACGGTGTGCTGGGCTCGCTGACGCCGGAGCGGCTGGACGCGGTCCTGCGGCCCAAGGCCGACGCGGCCTGGAACCTGCACGAGCTGACACAGGACCACGCCCTCACCGCGTTCGTGGTCTTCTCCTCCGTCGCCGGCGTCATCGGCAGCGCGGGTCAGGGCAACTACGCGGCAGGAAACGCCTTCCTGGACGCGCTGATGGAGCGTCGCAGGGCCGAGGGACTGCCGGGCCTGTCCCTGGCCTGGGGACCGTGGGACCGCACCGGCGGCATGACGGGCACCCTGGCCGAGACCGAGGCGGACCGGCACGCCCGCTCCGGCGTGCGGGCGCTGACGCCCGAGCAGGGTGTGGCGCTCTTCGACGCGGCGCAGTCCACCTCGGAGCCCGTCGTCGTACCCGTGCGGCTGGACCTCCCGACGCTGCGCGCGCAGGGCGAAGTCCCGCCGCTGCTGCGCTCGTTGATCCGCACCCGTACCCGCCGTGCCTCCGTCGCCGGATCGAGCACGGCCAGTGGCCTCGTGCAGAAGCTGAACCGGCTGGAGACGGAGGAACGTCTCGACCTGCTGCTCGACCTCGTGCGCGGCCAGACCGCCCTCGTCCTGGGCCACGCGGGCGGCGAGGACATCGACCCCGGGCGTGCCTTCCGCGAGCTGGGCTTCGACTCCCTCACCGCCGTCGAGCTCCGCAACCGGCTCAACACCGTGACCGGGCTGCGGCTGCCCGCCACGCTGGTCTTCGACTACCCGACCGTGCGGAGCCTGGTCGGATACATCCTCGAAGAACTGCTCGGCGCCGAGGTGGCCGTGGCGCTGCCCGCGGCCGGGCGCGGCGCGGCGGAGGCGGACGACCCGATCGTGGTCGTGGGGATGAGCTGCCGCTATCCGGGCGGTGTGACCTCGCCCGAGGACCTGTGGCGACTGGTCACCGAGGGCGCGGACGTCATATCCGGCTTCCCGACCAACCGTGGCTGGGATGTGGACGGCCTCTTCGACCCGGACCCCGATCACAAGGGAACGTCCTACACGCGCTCGGGCGGATTCCTGCACGACGCGGGTGAGTTCGACCCGGCGTTCTTCGGGATGTCGCCGCGCGAGGCGCTGGCGACGGACTCGCAGCAGCGGCTGCTGCTGGAGACGTCGTGGGAGGCGATCGAGCGGGCCGGGATCGACCCGGTGTCGCTCAAGGGCAGTGCGACCGGCGTGTTCGCCGGTGTGATGTACAGCGATTACGGTGCGGTGCTGGCCGCCCCCGAGTTCGAGGGCTTCCGCGGCAGTGGCAGCTCGGCGAGTCTGGCGTCGGGCCGGGTGTCGTACACCCTGGGCCTGGAGGGTCCGGCGGTGACGGTGGACACGGCGTGTTCGTCGTCGCTGGTGGCGATGCACTGGGCGATGCAGGCCCTGCGCAGTGGCGAGTGCTCGCTGGCCCTGGCCGGCGGCGTGACGGTGATGTCGACCCCGTCGGTGTTCGTGGACTTCGCCCGGCAGCGCGGTCTTTCGGCCGATGGCCGGTGCAAGGCGTTCTCCGAGTCGGCCGACGGTGTCGGCTGGTCCGAGGGCATCGGCATGCTGGTGCTGGAGCGGCAGTCGGACGCGTTGCGCAACGGTCACGAGATTCTGGCCGTGGTGCGCGGCAGCGCGGTCAACCAGGACGGTGCGTCCAACGGTCTGACGGCGCCCAACGGTCCGTCGCAGCAGCGGGTGATCCGTCAGGCGCTCGCCAGCGGCGGCCTGTCGGCCGAGGACGTCGACGTCGTCGAGGCGCACGGCACCGGCACGTCGCTGGGTGACCCGATCGAGGCGCAGGCGCTGCTGGCGACGTACGGACGCGACCGCGACCCGGAGCAGCCTCTGCTGCTGGGTTCGGTGAAGTCGAACCTGGGACACACCCAGGCCGCCGCGGGCGTGGCGGGCGTGATCAAGATGGTGATGGCGATGCGCCACGGTGTGCTGCCGCAGACGCTGCACGTCGACGCCCCGTCCTCGCACGTGGACTGGACGGCGGGTGAGGTTGAACTGCTGACCGAGTCGACCCCCTGGCCCGAGACCGGCCGCCCCCGCCGCGCCGGCGTCTCCTCCTTCGGCATCAGCGGTACCAACGTCCACACCATCGTCGAACAGGCCCCGGCCACCACCGCACCGGAGCGCACCACCCCGAGCCACACCCCCGCGACCACGCCGTGGCTGATCTCGGGCCGGACCCGCGCCGCCCTGCGCGGCCAGGCGTCACGCCTGCTCTCCTACGTGCAGGCGCACCCCGAACTCGATCTGCTGGACGGGGCGTTCTCCCTCGCCACCACCCGCACCCGGTTCGACCAGCGGGCCGCCGTGCTCGCCGGGGACCGCGCCGGGCTGCTGCGTTCCCTCACCGGACTGGCCACCGAACGCCCCGACGCCGGGGTGATCGAGGGCGAGGCGACCCGGCGCGGCCGGACCGCGATGCTCTTCACCGGCCAGGGCAGCCAGCGCGCCGCCATGGGGCGCGAACTCTACGAGCGCTTCCCGGTGTTCGCCGAGGCCCTCGACGCGGTCTTCGCCGACCTCGACCCGCTGCTCGACCGCCCCCTGCGCGAGGTGCTGTTCGCGGCTGACGGCACGGACGAGGCCGCCCTGCTGGACACGACCGGCTGGACCCAGCCCGCGCTGTTCGCCGTCGAGGTCGCGCTGTTCCGTCTCGTACGGTCCTGGGGCATCAAGCCGGACTTCGTGGCCGGCCACTCCATCGGCGAGCTCGCGGCGGCCCACGCCGCCGGCGTCCTGTCGCTCACGGACGCCTGCACCCTGGTCGCCGCCCGCGCCAAGCTGATGCAGGCGCTGCCCACGGGCGGCGCGATGGTCGCTGTCCAGGCCACCGAGGACGAGGTCACCCCGCTGCTGGCCGGCCGCGAGGACGCCGTGGCGATCGCCGCCGTCAACGGACCCGACTCGGTCGTCGTCTCCGGCGACGAGGACGCCGTCCTGGAGATCGCCGCCGCGTTCGACGAGCTCGGGCGCAAGACCAAGCGCCTGCGGGTGAGCCATGCCTTCCACTCGCCGCGCATGGCCGCCATGCTCGACGCGTTCCGCACCGTCGTCGAAGGACTCACCTTCCACGCACCGCGCATCCCGCTGGTATCCAACCTGACCGGCGCCCTGGCCACCGACGAGCAGGTGTGCTCGGCCGAGTACTGGGTCACCCACGTCCGCGACACCGTCCGCTTCGCCGACTGCGTCCGCACCCTGCGCGACGCCGGCACGAGCACCTTCCTGGAACTGGGCCCCGACGGCCCGCTGTCCGCCATGGCCCAGGACACCCTCGGCGACACGTACGACGCCGAACTCGTCCCGCTCTGCCGCGCCGACCGCGGCGAGGAACTGGCCGTCACCACCGCGCTCGCCCGGCTCCAGGTCCAGGGCGTCACGGTGGACTGGACGGCCTACTTCGCCGACAGCGGCGCCCGCCGCGTCGACCTGCCCACCTACGCCTTCCAGCACGAGTTCTACTGGCCGCAGCTGCCCGCCGCGGCCGCCGCTGCGAACGGCACCGACCCCGCCGACCAGCGGCTGTGGGCCGCCGTCGAGCGCGGCGACGCCGACGAGCTGGCCGCCATCCTCGGCCTGGGCGAGCAGGAGCACGACTCCCTCGGCTCCCTGCTGCCCGCGCTGACCTCCTGGCGGCGCGGCAAGCAGGAGAAGTCCCGGCTGGACGCGCTGCGCTACCGCGTCGAATGGGCGCAGCTCAACAAGCCCGCCGCCCCGGTCCTCGACGGCACCTGGCTGCTCGTCACCGGCGACACCGAGGACGCCGGGGGCGCCGGCGAACTCGTCGAGCAGCTGGCGGGCACCCTGAGTGCGCACGGCGCGCGGGTGCACCGCCTCGCCCTGGACGCCGCGTGCGCCGACCGGCAGGTGCTCGCCGCCCGGCTCGAAGCCACCGAAGGCTTCGACAGCGCGGCCAACGTGCTCTCCCTGCTCCCGCTGGACGAGCGTCCCTCCGGCGCGTACGCGCCGCTCAGCCACGGCCTCGCCCTGACGCTCGCACTCGTCCAGGCACTCCACGACACGGGATCCCACGGACGGCTGTGGACGGCCACCCGCGGCGCCGTGTCCACCGGGCCCGCCGACCCCCTCACCCACCCCGTGCAGGCCGCGGCCTGGGGGCTCGGGCGGACCGTGGCCCTGGAACACCCGCGGCTCTGGGGCGGGCTCGTCGACCTGCCCGGGACGCTCGACGAGCGGACCGCGCAGCGCCTCGCCGGCGTCCTCGCCGTCAAGCACGCCCCCGACGGCGAGGACCAGGTGGCGCTCCGCGCGGGCGGGGCCCTGGGCCGCCGTCTCGTCCGGCACACCGCCGAAACCCTCCCGGTCGCCGAGGAGTTCACCGCCCGCGGCACCGTGCTGGTGACCGGCGGCACCGGTGGCCTCGGCGCGGAGGTCGGCCGCTGGCTGGCCCGCTCCGGCGCCGAGAACCTCGTCCTCACCAGCCGCCGCGGCCCGGACGCCCCCGGCGCCGACGCCCTGCGCGCCGAACTGGAGGAGCTGGGCGCCCGCGTCGAGATCGTCGCCTGCGACGCCGCCGACCGGGACGCGCTGGCCTCCGTGCTCGCCGCCGTCCCGGACGAACTGCCCCTGACCGGCGTGGTGCACACCGCGGGCGTCGGCCAGTACGGCCCCCTCGACGGGCTGACCCCCGCCGAGTTCGCCGAACTCACCTCCGCGAAGCTCGCGGGGGCCGCCCACCTCGACGAGTTGCTCGGGGACCGCGAACTCGACCTGTTCGTCCTCTTCGGCTCCATCGCCGGCGTCTGGGGCAGCGGCGGCCAGAGCGCCTACGGCGCCGCCAACGCCTACCTCGACGCCCTCGCCGAGCACCGGCGCGCCCGCGGACTGGCCGCCACCTCCGTCGCCTGGGGCCCCTGGGCCGAAGCGGGCATGGCCACCGACGAGGCGGTCTCCGGCGCCCTGCAGCGCCAGGGACTCGGCCTCCTGGAGCCGGTCCTCTCGATGACCGAACTGCGGCGCGCCGTCGTCCAGGGCGACACCACCGTCACCGTCGCCGACGTCGACTGGGACCGCTACGCACCGGTGTTCACCTCGGCCCGCCCCAGCGCGCTGCTCGACGGCCTGCCGGAGGTACGGGCGCTGGCCGACGCGGCAGGCGCCGCCGACACCGGTGACACCTCCGAGTTCGTCACACGGGTACGCGCCCTCTCCGAGCCCGAGCAGACCCGGCTCCTGTCCGACCTCGTACGCAGCGAGGCCGCCGTCGTCCTCGGCCACGGGTCCGCGGACAGCGTCCCCGAGGGACGCGCCTTCCGGGACATCGGCTTCGACTCGCTGACCGCCGTCGAACTGCGCAAGCGCCTGGCCGCCACCACCGGCCTCACCCTGCCCAGCACCATGGTCTTCGACTACCCGACCCCGCTGGAGCTGGCGCAGTACCTCCTGGCCGAGATCCTCGGCGCCGTCCTCGACGTGGCCGGGCCGGTCGCCACCGGCGCCGCCGACGACGAACCCATCGCCATCATCGGGATGGCCTGCCGCTTCCCCGGCGGAGCCGACTCGCCCGAGCAGCTGTGGGACCTGGTCACCGACGGCGCGGACGCCGTGTCGGACTTCCCCGTCAACCGCGGCTGGGACACCGAGGGCCTCTTCGACCCCGACCCGGACCGGCAGGGCAAGACCTACTCCACCCTCGGCGGCTTCCTGCACGAGGCCGACGCGTTCGACCCGACGTTCTTCGGCATCTCCCCGCGCGAGGCGCTGGTGATGGACCCCCAGCAGCGGCTGCTGCTGGAGACCACCTGGGAGACCTTCGAGCGCGCCGGGATCGACCCCGCCGCGGCCCGCGGAAGCCTCACCGGCACCTTCATCGGCTCCAGCTACCAGGACTACGGACTGGGCGCCGGCGACGGCGCCGAGGGCCACATGGTCACCGGCAGCATCCCCAGCGTCCTGTCCGGACGCATCTCCTACGTCATGGGCCTCGAAGGCCCCGCCGTCACCATCGACACCGCCTGCTCCTCGTCCCTGGTCGCGCTGCACCTGGCCTGCCAGTCGCTGCGCAACGGGGAGTCCACGCTCGCCGTCGCGGGTGGCGCCACGATCATGACCACCCCCGCCCCTTTCATCGCCTTCAGCCGCCAGCGGGCCCTCGCCCAGGACGGCCGCTGCAAGGCGTTCTCCGACGAGGCGGACGGCATGACCCTCGCCGAGGGCGTCGGCATCCTGCTGGTCGAACGGCTCTCCGACGCCCGGCGCAACGGACACCCCGTCCTCGCGGTGATCCGCGGCTCGGCGATCAACCAGGACGGCGCGTCCAACGGACTCACCGCCCCCAACGGGCCCGCCCAGCAGCGGGTGATGCGCCAGGCCCTGGCCAACGCCCGCCTGGCCCCCTCGGACATCGACGTCGTGGAGGCGCACGGAACCGGGACGCCCCTGGGCGACCCGATCGAGGCGCAGGCCCTGCTCGCGACGTACGGACGCGACCGCGACCCGGAGCGCTCGCTGCTGCTCGGCTCGGTCAAGTCGAACATCGGCCACACCCAGTCCGCCGCAGGTGTCGCCAGCGTCATCAAGATGGTCATGGCGCTGCGCCACGGCCTGCTGCCCAGGACCCTGCACGCCGACAACCCGTCCTCGCACGTGGACTGGGACTCCGGCTCCGTGCGGCTGCTGCACGAGGCCGTCGAGTGGCCCGAGACCGGCCGCCCGCGCCGCGGTGCCGTCTCCTCGTTCGGCATCAGCGGCACCAACGCCCACACCCTGATTGAGCAGGCGCCCTCCGCCGACGAGCCCGAGGCGGCCCCCGCCGCCGAGCCCGTGCCGGTGGCCGGCGGCGTCGTGCCGTGGACGGTCTCGGCGAAGACCGCCGCCGCGCTGCGTGCGCAGGCGGCCCGGCTCGTGTCGCACCTGGAGACCGCGAGCCCCGCGCCGCGCCCGCTCGACGTCGGATACTCGCTCGTCTCCTCCCGCGCGGTCTTCGAGCACCGCGCCGTGGTGGTCCCCACCGAGGACACCGACCCGATGGACGCCCTGCGCGCCGTCGCGGCCGACGGACCGTCCGCCGTGGTGGCCCGCGGGACCGCCGACGTCGAGGGCAAAACCGTCTTCGTCTTCCCCGGCCAGGGCTCTCAGTGGGTGGGCATGGGAGCCCGGCTGCTGACCGAGTCACCGGTCTTCGCCGAGCGAATCGCCGAATGCGCCGCGGCCATCGGTGAGTTCGTGGACTGGTCGCTCATCGACGTGCTCCAGGGCAAGGAGGGCGCGCCCACCCTGGAGCGCGTCGACGTCGTACAGCCCGCCTCGTTCGCGGTCATGGTGTCGCTGGCCGCCCTGTGGCGCTCCCGCGGCGTCGAGCCCGCGGCGGTCGTCGGCCACTCGCAGGGCGAGATCGCCGCGGCCGTCGTCTCCGGCGCGCTGTCCCTCCAGGACGGCGCCCGGGTCGTGACCCTGCGCAGCCAGGCCATCGGCCGCACCCTGGCCGGCCACGGCGGGATGATGTCGGTGGCGCTGCCGGTGGAGCAGCTGCAGAGCCGTCTCGACGCCTGGCAGGGCCGGGTGTCCGTCGCCGCCGTCAACGGACCGCGCTCGGTCGTCGTCTCCGGCGAACCCGAGGCGCTGGACGGGCTGTCGGACGAGCTGACCGCCGACGAGGTACGCGTGCGGCGGATCGCCGTGGACTACGCCTCGCACTCCGCCCAGGTAGAGAACCTCCACGACGAACTCCTCGACGTACTCGCGCCGATCGCCCCGCGCACCGGCGACGTCCCGTTCTTCTCCACGACGGCCGGCGACTGGCTGGACACCGGGGGGATGGACGCGGGCTACTGGTTCCGCAACCTGCGCCAGAGGGTCCTGTTCGCCGACGCCGTGCACGATCTGCTGGAGGCCGGACACCGCGCCTTCATCGAGGTCAGCTCGCACCCCGTACTGACCATGGCCGTGCAGGACATGATCGACGAGTCGGCCGAAACGGGCGTCGCCACCGGCACGCTGCGCCGGGACCAGGGCAGCGTGTCCCGCTTCCTGCTCTCCGCGGCCGAGGTCTTCGTCCGCGGCGTCGACGTCGACTGGGCAGGCGTCTTCGAGGGCGCCGGAGCCCGCCGGGTCGACCTGCCCACCTACGCGTTCCAGCACGAACAGCTCTGGGCCATCCCTCCCGCCGCCGAGCCGGCGGTGGCCGCCGACCCCGCCGACGCCGAGTTCTGGGCCGCCGTGGAGCAGGAGGACGTCTCCGCGCTCACCTCCGCCCTGGGCACGGACGAGAACTCCGTGGCCGCGGTCCTGCCCGCCCTCTCGTCGTGGCGCAGGTCCCGCAAGGACCGCTCCACCGTCGACTCCTGGCGCTACCGGGTGTCCTGGAGCCCCGTCGGCACCGTCCCGCAGCGGTCGCTGTCCGGCACCTGGCTGCTGGTCGGCGCCGAAGGCCACGACCACGACACGGACGAGGTCGCCGACGCACTGAGCGGCCAGGGCGCCGCGGTCACCCGCCTCGTCCTGGACGGGACGTGCGTGGACCGCGCGGTGCTCGTCGAACGGCTGGCCGGCGCCGGGGAGATCACCGGTGTCGTCTCCACGCTCGCCGCCGCCGAGGAGCCGGACGAGCGCACCCCCGTGCTGCCGCTCGGCCTGGCCCTGAGCGTCTCCCTGGTCCAGGCCCTGGGCGACGCCGGAATCGAGGCACCGCTGTGGTTCCTCACCCGGGGCGCGGTCTCCACCGGCCGCTCCGACGAGATCACCTCCCCCACCCAGGCCCTGGTCACCGGCGTCGGCTGGACCACCGCGCTGGAGCACCCGCAGCGCTGGGGCGGCGTCGTCGACCTGCCGCGCGCACTCGACCCGCGCGCCGCCGGACGGCTGGCGTCCGCACTGTCCGGCGCCCTGGGCGACGAGGACCAGCTCGCCGTCCGTGCCTCCGGGGTCTTCACCCGGCGCATCGTCCGCGTCGCGGCCGGCGGGCAGGGCCCGGCCCGCGACTGGACGCCGCGCGGCACCACCCTGATCACCGGCGGCTCGGGCACGCTCGCCCCGCACCTGGCCCGCTGGCTGGCCGGGCGGGGCGCCGAGCACCTGGTACTGATGAGCCGCCGGGGCGCGGACGCCCCGGGCGTGGCCGAACTCGTCGCGGAACTCACCGCTTCGGGCACGCAGGCCACCGCCGTCGCGTGCGACGTCACCGACCGCGACGCCGTTGCCGCTCTCCTCGCCCAGCTCAAGGCGGAGGGCCGCACCGTGCGCACGGTCGTGCACACCGCCGCGCTCATCGAGCTGTACTCGCTGGCCGAGACCACCATGGACGCCTTCTCCCGCGTCCTGGACGCCAAGGTGACCGGCGCCCGGGTCCTGGACGAACTCCTCGACCACGAGGACCTGGACGACCTGATCCTCTACTCGTCCACCGCCGGCATGTGGGGCAGCGGGGCGCACGCCGCCTACGTGGCAGGCAACGCCTACCTCGCGGCGCTTGCCGCCCACCGCCGCGCCCGCGGCCTGCGCGCCACCTCGCTCTCCTGGGGCATCTGGGCCGACGACATCAAGGCCGGCCGCGTCGACCCGCAGATGATCCGCCGCAGCGGCCTGGAGTTCATGGACCCGCAGCTGGCGCTGAGCGGACTGAAGCGGGCCCTGGACGACGACGAGACGGCCGTCGCGGTCGCCGACGTCGACTGGGCGACGTACCACCCCGTCTTCACCTCCAGCCGCCCCACCAACCTCTTCACCGAGATCCCCGAGGTCCGGGCCCTGACCGAGGCCGCCGAGCAGAGCACCGGCACCGTGGTGGAGGGCGAGTTCACCGCCCGGCTGCGGGCCCTGTCCGCCGCCGAGCAGGAGCGGCTGGTCCTGGAGGTCGTCCGCACCGAGGCCATGGCCGTGCTGGGCCTGTCGACCCCCGACGCCCTGCCGGACCAGCGTGCCTTCCGTGACGTGGGCTTCGACTCGCTCACCGCCGTCGGACTGCGCAACCGCCTCGCGTCCGTCACCGGACTGACGCTGCCGACGACCATGGTCTTCGACTACCCCAACCCGGCCGCACTCGCCGGATTCCTCCGCACCGAGCTGGCCGGCGCCCAGAGCGCCGGAGCGCCCGCGGCCACCGCGTCCGCCGCCGCGACCGACGACGACCCCATCGTCATCGTCGGCATGGGCTGCCGCTACCCCGGCGGGGTCACCTCGCCCGAGGAGCTGTGGAAGCTCACCCTGGAGGGCATCGACGCCGTCTCCGCCTTCCCCGCCGACCGGGGCTGGGACGCCGAGGGACTCTACGACCCGGACCCCGACCGGTCCGGCAAGACCTACTCGGTCCAGGGCGGATTCCTCCAGGACGTCGCCGAGTTCGACCCCGGCTTCTTCGGGATCTCGCCGCGCGAGGCGATGTCGATGGACCCGCAGCAGCGCCTCCTGCTGGAGACGGCCTGGGAAGCCTTCGAGCACGCCGGGATCGACATCGTCTCCCAGCGCTCCAGCCTCACCGGCACCTTCATTGGCGCCAGCTACCAGGACTACGCGTCCAGCGTGGCCAACTCCTCCGAGGGCTCCGAAGGCCACATGATCACCGGCACGCTCTCCAGCGTGCTGTCCGGCCGGGTCAACTACCTGTTCGGCTTCGAGGGACCGGCCGTCACCCTCGACACCGCCTGCTCGTCGTCCCTGGTCGCGCTCCACCTGGCCTGCCAGTCCCTGCGCAACGGCGAGAGCACCCTGGCGCTCGCGGGCGGCGTCAGCATCATGTCCACCCCCAGCGCGTTCGTCGGCTTCAGCCGCCAGCGGGCCCTCGCCACCGACGGCCGCTGCAAGGCGTACGCCGAGGCCGCCGACGGCATGACCCTCGCCGAGGGCGTCGGCCTGGTCCTGCTGGAGCGCCTCTCCGACGCCCGCCGCAACGGCCACACCGTGCTCGCCGTCGTCCGCGGCTCCGCCGTCAACCAGGACGGCGCGTCCAACGGCCTCACCGCCCCCAACGGCCCCTCCCAGCAGCGCGTCATCCGCCAGGCCCTGGCCAACGCCGGTCTGCGGTCCCGCGAGGTCGACGTCATCGAGGGCCACGGCACCGGGACCGCCCTGGGCGACCCCATCGAGGCCCAGGCCCTGCTCACCACCTACGGCCAGGACCGGGACGGCGAACGGCCCCTGCTGCTCGGCTCGGTCAAGACCAACATCGGCCACACCCAGATGGCCTCCGGCGTCGCCAGCGTGATCAAGATGGTGCACGCCCTCCAGGAGGGCGTCGTACCGAAGACCCTCCACATCGACACCCCGTCCTCGCACGTGGACTGGTCCTCCGGCGCCATCGACCTGCTCACCGAGCGCACCGACTGGCCCGAGACCGGCCGCCCGCGCCGCGGTGCCGTCTCCTCGTTCGGCCTCAGCGGCACCAACGTGCACGCGATCCTCGAACAGGCGCCCGCCGATGAGCCCGCCGACCGGCCGGCCCCCGCCGGCCGGCCCCGCCCCGGCGTCCTGCCGCTGGTGGTCTCCGCCCGCAGCGAGGCCGCCCTGCGCGCCCAGGCCGGACGGCTGCTCGCCCTGGTCGAGGAGCGCCCCGACACCCCCCTGACCGACCTCGCCTTCTCCCTGGCCACCTCCAGGGCCGGCCTGGAGCGCCGCGCCGCCGTGGTGGCGGGGGAGCGCGACGAACTGCTGCGCGGCCTGCTGGCGCTGCGCGACGGACTGCCCGGACCCGGCGTGGTCCAGGGCGGCACGGCTCGCGGCCGCACGGCGTTCCTGTTCACCGGACAGGGCAGCCAGCGGCCCGGCATGGGCCGCGAGCTGTACGAGCGCTACCCCGTCTTCGCCGACGCGCTCGACGCCGTACTGGCCCGGATGGACGGCGCCCTCGACCGGCCGCTGCGCGGGATCCTGTTCTCCGCCGACGGCTCGCCCGAGGCGGCCCTCCTCGACCGCACCGAGTACGCGCAGCCCGCGCTGTTCGCCGTCGAGGTGGCCCTGTTCCGGCTCACCGAGTCGTGGGGCATCACCCCCGACTACCTCGCCGGGCACTCCGTCGGGGAGCTCGCCGCCGCGCACGTCGCGGGCGTGCTCACCCTGCCGGACGCGTGCACCCTGGTGGCGGCGCGCGGACGGCTGATGCAGGCGCTGCCCGAGGGCGGCGCGATGATCTCCCTGGAGGCCGCCGAGGACGAGGTCCTGCCGCTGCTGGAGGGCCACGAGGACGAGGTGTCCGTCGCCGCCGTCAACGGCCCGGCGTCGCTTGTCATCGCCGGCGCCGAGGACACCGTCCTCGGCATCGCCGCCACCCTGGGCGAACGCGGCCGCAGGACCAAGCGGCTGCGGGTGAGCCACGCCTTCCACTCGCCCCTCATGGACGGCATGCTCGACGACTTCGCCCGCGTCGCGCGGGGCGTCACCTACCAGCCGCCGGTGATCCCCCTCGTCTCCAACGTCACCGGCGGCCTCGCCGCCGAGGACCAGATGACCGACCCGGAGTACTGGGTCCAGCACGTGCGCCGGGCCGTCCGCTTCGCCGACGGCGTCAACTGGCTCTCCGCACAGGGCCAGGTCCGCACCTTCCTGGAGATCGGCCCCGACGGCGTGCTCTGCGGCATGGCCCGCGACAGCCTCACCGACGAGCCGCGCACCGCGCTGCTGCCGCTGCTGCGGAGCGGCCGGCCCGAGGAGCAGACCGTCACCACCGCGCTGGCCGGCGCCCACGCCAACGGCGTGGACGTCGACTGGCCCGCGTACTTCGCGGACAGCGGCGCCGGCCGGATCGCACTGCCCACCTACGCCTTCCAGCGCGAGCGGTACTGGCCCGACACCCTCGCCGCCCCCGCCGCCGGACCCGTGAGCGCCGGCAGCGCCGCCGACGCCGAGTTCTGGTCGGCGATCGAGCGCGACGACGTCGGCTCACTCGTCGCCTCACTGGGCCTCGACGACGCGACCGTCACCGCGATGGTCCCGGCGCTCACCGCCTGGCGCCGCCGCCGCGACGAGCAGTCCGAGGTGGACGCCTGGCGCTACCGCGTCACCTGGAAGCCGCAGACCGGATCCACCGCCCCCAGCGCGCTCACCGGACGCTGGCTGGTCCTCACACCGCCCGGCACCGACGAGGCCGAATGGTCCGCCGACGTCGTCGCCGCCCTCGCGACACAGACCGTCCTGTGCGAGGGCGTCGGCCCCGACCGGGCCGCGCTCGCCGAACGGCTGGCCGCACTGCGCGCCGAACACGGCGAGTTCGCCGGCGTCCTGTCACTGCTCGGCCTCACCGGCTGCGGCGGCCTCGCCCGCACCGGGGTTCCCGACTCCCTGCTCCTGACCGCCGTCGCCGTACAGGCGCTCGGCGACGCGGACATCGACGCCCCCCTGTGGGCCGTCACCCGCGGCGCCGTCTCCGTGGGCCGCTCCGAGCCGGTCGTCGGACTCGACCAGGCCGCCGTATGGGGCCTGGGCCGCGTCGTCGCCCTCGAACAGCCCGACCGCTGGGGCGGCTGCGTCGACCTGCCCGAACAGCTCGACACCCACAGCGCGCGCAGGCTGCGCGGCGTCCTGGCCGGGACCGCCGGGGAGAGCGAAGCGGCCGTACGCGCCTCCGGCGTGTTCGTACGCCGCCTCGCCCACAGCCCCGCGGCGCAGACCACCGCGGTCACCTTCGACCCGACGGGCACCACCCTGATCACCGGCGGCACCGGCGGCCTCGGCGGCCACGTCGCCCGCGGCCTGGCCCGCGCCGGCGCGGAACACCTGCTGCTCGTCAGCCGCCGTGGCGAGGACGCCCCCGGCGCGGACGCGCTGCGCGCCGAACTGGAGGGCCTGGGCGCCCGGGTCACCATCTTCGCCTGCGACGTCGCCGACCGCGACGCGCTGGCCGCCCTGCTCGACTCCGTGCCCGACGACGCCCCGCTCAACGCGGTGATCCACACGGCCGGTGTCGTCCAGGACGGCGTGGTGGACACCCTGACCCAGGACAGCTTCCGGACCGTACTGGAGGCCAAGGTCGCCTCCGCGCTCAACCTGCACGAGCTGACCGCCCACCTCCCGCTGTCCGCGTTCGTCCTCTTCTCCTCCACCGCCGGTGTCTTCGGCGCCGCAGGACAGGGCAACTACGCCGCGGCAAACGCCTACCTGGACGCCCTCGCCGAGTACCGGCGGGCACACGGCCGCACCGCGCTCTCCGTCGCCTGGGGCCCCTGGGCCGGATCGGGCATGGTCGCCGACGAGGCGGAGATCGAACGGCGCGTACGGCGCGGCGGTTTCGAGCCCCTCGCGCCGGAACCCGCCGTACGCGCCCTGCTCCGCGCCATCGAGCAGGACGACACCGCCCTCGCGCTCGCCGACATCGACTGGGCCCGCTTCGTCCCGGCGTTCGCCTCGACCCGCCCGCTGCCGCTCGTCGGCGACCTGCCGGAAGTGCGGCAGTCGGCCACCGCACCGGCCGGCGCCACCGGCGACGACACGCTGCTTCGACAGCGCCTCGTGGAGCTCCCGGACGCCGAGCGCGGCGCGTTCGTGCTCGACCTGCTGCGCACCCAGGTCGCCGCCGTGCTCGGCCACAGCGACCCCGGCGCCATCGAGGACGACCGGGCCTTCCGCGACCTGGGCTTCGACTCGCTGACCACGCTCGAACTGCGCAACACCCTGGCCGCCGTCACCGGGCTCAGCCTCCCGGTGTCCCTGGTCTACGACCGGCCGACCCCGCGCGAGATGGCGGACTTCCTGCTCGCCGAGATCCTCGGCTCGCTGCCCGAGCGCGCCGCCGCCCCGGTGGCGAGCGGCAAGCCCGTCCACGACGACCCGATCGCCGTCGTCGGCATGAGCTGCCGCTTCCCCGGCGGCGTCACCTCGCCCGAGGAACTGTGGCGACTGCTCGAAGAGGGCGGGGACGGCATCACCCGGTTCCCCGACGACCGCGGCTGGGACATCGAGGCGCTCGGAGCGGGCGCGTCGGACACCCTCGAAGGCGGATTCCTCACCCAGGTCGCCGACTTCGACGCCCGCTTCTTCGGCATCTCGCCGCGTGAGGCGCTCGCCATGGACCCGCAGCAGCGCCTGCTGCTGGAGGCCACCTGGGAGGCGCTGGAGCGGGCGGGCATCGACCCCTCGGCCCTGCGCGGCTCCAGCACCGGCGTCTTCGTCGGCACCAACGGCCAGGACTACCCCAACCTGCTGCGTCGGTCACCGTCCGACGTACAGGGCTACGTCGCCACCGGCAACACCGCCAGCGTCATGTCGGGCCGGCTCTCCTACGCGCTCGGCCTGGAGGGCCCGGCCGTCACCGTCGACACCGCCTGCTCCTCCTCGCTGGTCGCGATGCACTGGGCCGGCAAGGCGCTGAGCGCCGGCGAGTGCTCCCTGGTGATCGCGGGCGGCGTCTCGGTGATGTCGAGCCCCGACTCCTTCGTCGAGTTCTCCCGGCAGGGCGGACTGGCCCCCGACGGCCGGTGCAAGGCGTTCTCCGACAGCGCCGACGGCACCGCCTGGTCCGAGGGCGTGGGCATCCTGGTCCTGGAGCGGCTCTCCGACGCCGTACGCAACGGACACGAGGTCCGCGGCATCATCCGCTCGACCGCCGTCAACCAGGACGGCGCGTCCAACGGCCTGACCGCCCCCAACGGCCCCTCCCAGCAGCGGGTCATCCAGCAGGCGCTCGCCGACGCCGGACTGAGCCCCGCCCACATCGACGCCGTCGAGGCCCACGGCACCGGCACCACCCTGGGCGACCCGATCGAGGCCCAGGCGCTGCTCACCGCCTACGGGCAGGACCGGGAGCGTCCGCTGCTGCTCGGCACCGTCAAGTCCAACATCGGTCACACCCAGGCCGCCGCCGGTGTCGCGGGCGTCATCAAGATGCTGATGGCGATGCGCCACGGCACGCTGCCCAAGTCCCTGCACATCGGCGCCCCGTCCGCGCACGTGGACTGGTCGGCGGGCGCGGTGGAGCTGCTGACCGAGCAGACCGCCTGGCCCGAGACCGGCCGCCCGCGCCGCGCCGGAGTCTCGGCGTTCGGTGTCAGCGGTACGAACGCGCACGTCATCGTCGAGCAGGCGCCGGCGCTCGAAGCGCCGCAGGCGCAGCCCGCCGAGCCGGCCGCCGCCCCCGCCGTCGTGCCGTGGATCGTCTCCGGCCGGACGCGTGAGGCCCTCCAGGCACAGATCGACCGGATCACCGGCTTCGCCGCGCTGAACACCGGCCTGTCCCCGCTGGACATCGGCCGCTCGCTCGCCACCGACCGCACGGTCTTCCCGCACCGCGCGGTGCTGCTGGCCGGCCCCGACGGTGTGCGCGAGAGCGCACGCGGAGTCGCGAGCCGCGCCCCGGGCAAGACGGCGTTCCTCTTCTCCGGCCAGGGCAGCCAGCGCGCCGCCATGGGCCGCGAGCTGTACGAACGGTTCCCCGTCTTCGCCGAGGCGCTGGACGCGGTCCTCGCCCACCTGGACACGGAGCTCGAATTCCCGCTCAGGGAAGTGCTGTTCGCCCTCCCGGGAACCTTCGAGGCGGAACTCCTCGACGAGACCGGCTGGACCCAGCCCGCCCTGTTCGCCGTCGAGGTAGCCCTGTTCCGGCTCGCCGAGTCGTGGGGCATCCCCCCGGACTTCGTCGCCGGACACTCCATCGGTGAGATCACCGCCGCCCATGTGGCGGGCGTGTTCTCCCTGGCCGACGCCTGCCGCCTGGTCGCGGCCCGCGCCACCCTGATGCAGGCGCTCCCGCAGGGCGGCGCGATGGTCGCCATCGAGGCCACCGAGGACGAGGTCGCCCCGCTGCTCGACGCGAACGTGTCGATCTCCGCGGTCAACGGCCCCCGCTCGCTGGTCGTCGCCGGCGCCGAGGACGCCGTCCTGCTGGTCGCCGAGATGTTCGCCGCCGACGGCCGCCGCACCAGGCGGCTGCGGGTCTCGCACGCCTTCCACTCGCCGCTGATGGACGCGATGCTCGCGGACTTCGCCCGGGTCACCGATGGCCTGACCTACGACAAGCCCCGCATCCCGGTGGTCTCCAACCTCACCGGCGCCCTGGCGACCGCCGACGAACTGCGCTCCCCGGCCTACTGGGTGCGGCACGTGCGCGAAGCCGTACGGTTCGCCGACGGGATACGGACGCTGCGGGACGCCGGAGTCGGCGCCTTCGTCGAGCTGGGCCCGGACGGGGTGCTCTCCGCGATGGCCCAGCAGAGCCTGGACGGCGCCCAGCCGGCGCCCCTGGTCGTGCCGTTCCTGCGCAAGGACCAGAGCGAGGAAGCGGCGGTCGTCGCCGCACTGGCCGCCCTGCACGCCCACGGGACGGGACCGCGCTGGTCCGCGTTCTTCGAGGGGCTGGGGGCACGCCGGGTCGAACTGCCGACGTACGCCTTCCAGCGCGAGCGGTACTGGCCGGAGCCCGCCGCCATCGCGGCCGTCGGCGTGCCCGACCCGGTGGACGCCGCGTTCTGGTCGGCCGTCGAGCGCCAGGACGTCGAGTCGCTGGCCGCCTCGCTCGACCTGGACGGCGACACCGTCACCACGATGGTGCCCGCGCTCTCCGCGTGGCGCCGCCGCCGCGGCGAGCAGTCCGCCGGCGCCGACTGGCGCTACCGCGAGACCTGGACCCCGCTGCCCGCACGGACCGCCGCCGCACCTTCCGGCACCTGGCTCGTGCTCCTGCCCGCCGGAGACCCGTCCCCGTGGACGGACGCCGCCGTCGAGGCGCTGGGCGCGGACGTCGTACGGGTGAACGCCGGGCCCACCGCCGCCGACCTGACACGGCTGCTCGCCACGGCCCGCGAGGACCGCGACGCAACGGGCTTCGCCGGAGTCGTCTCCCTGCTCGCCACCGGCACCACGGACGCCACCGGCCTGCCGCCGGAGACGGCCTGGCCCGAGGCGCTGCTGACGGCCCTGGGCGAAGCGGGCATCGACGCGCCGCTGTGGTGCGTCACCCGGGGCGCGGTGTCCGTCTCCGCCACCGAGCCGCTGCTGAGCGCCGGACAGGCCGCCGTATGGGGGCTCGGCCGGGTCGCCGCACTGGAACACTCCGACCGCTGGGGCGGGCTCATCGACCTCCCCGCCACGCTCGACGACCGCACGGGCGCCGCCTTCGCGGCGGCCCTGACCCACCGCGACGGCGAGGACCAGATCGCGGTCCGCGCCACCGCGACCCTCGGACGCCGCCTGGTCCGTACGACCGCCACGACGGCCAACCCGGCCGGCGACTCCTGGCGGCCCACCGGCACCGTGCTCATCACCGGCGGCACCGCGGCGATGGGCGGCAGGGCCGCCCGCAGGCTGGCCCGCGACGGCGCCCGGCACCTCGTCCTGACCGGCCGCCACGCGGACGACCTCGCCGGGACCGAGGGGCTCGAAGCCGAACTGGAACAGCTCGGAGCCACGGTCACCTTCGCCGTCTGCGACGTGTCCGACCACGACGCGCTGACCGCCCTGCTGGCCGCGCTCCCCGAGGACCTGCCGCTGACCGCGGTGATCCACGCGGAGGCGGACACCGACGGCATCGGCGCCGGAGAGGCGGGGCTCACCGCCGCCGTCGCCGGCGCGGTCCAGCTCGACGCCGTACTCGGCGACCGGCCGCTCGACGCGTTCGTCCTCTTCGGCACGATCGCCGGAGTCTGGGGCGTCCGGGGCCAGGCCGCGCAGGCCGCGCACGGCGCGTACCTCGACGCCCTCGCCCGGCAGCGCCGCGACCGCGGCGCCACCGCGCTCACCGTCTCCTGGAGCGCCTGGTCGGACCTGGTCGAGCCCTCCATGGCCGCGCACCTGCGGCTGAGCGGCCTGCCCGTGCTCGACCCCGACGCGGCGCTCGCCGCGCTCGGCCGGGCCGTCGCCGACGACGAACCGGCCGTCACCGTCGCCGACGTGCGCTGGGAGACCTTCGCGCCGGCCTTCACCGAAAGCCGCCGCACCGCCCTGCTGGCCGGCCTGCCCGAAGCCCGCACCGCCATCACCGCCGCCGACGCCGACCGCGGCGACGAGCTCTCGGCGGACGGCGCCTACCGGCGCGACCTGCTCGCGCTGCCCGAGGCGGAGCGCGACGACGCCCTGCTGGCCCTGGTGACCGACAAGGTCGCCGTGGTCCTGGGCCACTCGAACACCGACGCCGTCGAATCCGACCTGCCCTTCCGGGACCTCGGCTTCGACTCGCTGACCGCCGTCGACCTGCGCAACCAGCTCACGGCCGCCATCGGCGTCACCCTGCCCGCCACCCTGGTCTTCGACCACCCGACCCCGGCCGAACTCGCCCTGCACCTGCGCAGCCTGCTGCTCGGCGCACTGCCGGACACCACGGCCCCCGTCGTGGCCTCGGCGCACACCGGGGACGACCCCGTCGTCATCGTCGGCATGGCCTGCCGCTACCCCGGTGGCGTCGGCTCGCCCGAGGACCTGTGGCAGCTCGTACTCGACGAGACCGACGCCGTGGGCGAGTTCCCCACCGACCGCGGCTGGGACCTCGACACTCTGCTCGGCGGCCCGCCGGAGGGCGGCCGCGGCCGCAGCACCACCGGAAACGGCGGCTTCCTCTACGACGCCGCCGACTTCGACCCCGCCGTGTTCGGCATCTCGCCGCGCGAGGCCATCGTGATGGACCCGCAGCAGCGCATCGTGCTCGAAGCCGCCTGGGAGGCACTGGAGCGGGCGGGCATCGACGCGGCGACCCTGCGGGGGAGCACCACCGGCGTCTACGTCGGAGGCGGCAGCGGCGACTACCGGCCGCCGGCCGAGGCGGGACAGTGGGAGACGGCCCAGTCGGCCAGCCTCCTGTCCGGCCGCATCGCGTACTCCTTCGGACTCCAGGGGCCCACGGTCTCCGTCGACACGGCGTGCTCCTCGTCGCTGGTCGCCCTGCACCTCGCGGCCCAGGCCCTGCGCTCGGGCGAGTGCTCCATCGCCCTGGCCGGCGGTGTGACCGTCATGGCCACCCCGGCGGGCTTCGTCGAATTCAGCGCCCAGGGCGCACTGTCCGACGACGGCCGCTGCAAGGCATTCTCCGACTCGGCCGACGGCACCGGCTGGTCCGAGGGTGTGGGCATGCTCGTCGTCGAGCGGCTCTCCGACGCCCGGCGCAACGGCCACCACGTCCTGGCGGTCCTGCGCGGCTCCGCCATCAACCAGGACGGCGCCTCCAACGGACTGACGGCGCCCAGCGGACCCGCCCAGCAGCGGGTCATCCGCCAGGCCCTCGCCAACTCCGGTCTGACGACCGCCGAGGTCGACGCGGTCGAGGCCCACGGCACCGGCACCAAGCTCGGAGACCCGATCGAGGCGCAGGCGCTGCTGGCCACCTACGGCCAGGGCCGCGACCCCGAGCACCCGGTGCTGCTCGGCTCGCTGAAGAGCAACATCGGTCACAGCCAGGCGGCCTCCGGCGTCGCCGGCGTGATCAAGATGGTGATGGCGATGCGGCACGGCACCCTGCCGAGGTCGCTCTACGCCGAGACGCCGACCACCCAGGTCGACTGGACGGCGGGCGCCGCCCGGCTGCTCACCGAGCCGGTCGCCTGGCCCGATTCCGACCTCCCGCGCCGCGCCGCGGTCTCCTCGTTCGGTGCGAGCGGCACGAACGCCCACGTCATCCTGGAACAGGCGCCGCCCGCCGGGACCGACCCGACGGTCACCACCCCGCACGGACCGGCCCGCGAGCCCGGGGCGCTGCCGGTGCTGCTCTCCGGCAAGTCCGAGAACGCGCTGCGCGCCCAGGCCCGCAGGCTGCTCACCCAGGTGACCGCACGACCGGACGCCGCACTGACCGACCTGGCGTTCTCCCTGGCGACGACCCGCACGGCCTTCGACCACCGGGCCGCCCTGACGACCACCGACCGTGAAGGTCTGCTGGCGGGGCTCACCGCCCTGGCGGAGGGACGCACGGCGCCCGAGCTGGTCGAGCACCAGGTGGAGCGGGTCGGGAAGCGCGCGTTCTTCTTCTCCGGTCAGGGTTCGCAGCGGCTGGGGATGGGCCGGGAGCTTTACGGCCGGTTCCCGGTGTTCGCGGAGGCGCTGGACGCGGTGTTCGCTGTGCTGGATCCGCTGCTGGAGCGCCCGTTGCGTGAGGTGATGTGGGGCGAGGATGCGGAGCTGTTGAACGAGACGGGCTTCGCTCAGCCGGCGTTGTTCGCCATCGAGGTGGCGTTGTTCCGTCTGGTGGAGTCGTGGGGTGTC
>NZ_JBHSOA010000140.1:21490-32715 GCF_042655885.1 Streptomyces chlorus | reverse complement strand
GCGCGAGGACGACCTTGGTGTAGAGCGTCGACTGGAGGTACGGCTCCGGCTTCTCCGGCGTGGCGAGCCAGCGGGCGACGTCGGTGACGCCGGCCTCGGTGATCGCGTACCGCTTGCGCTCGGGGCCGTCGCCGGCCTCGATGCCGTCGACTTCGACGAGTCCGTTCTTCAGCAGGCGGGACATCGTCGAGTAGACCTGGCCGTAGTGCAGTGGCCGGTCGTGACCGAACTTCGCGTCGAAGACCCGCTTCAGGTCGTAACCATGGCGCGGGCCGGACTCCAGGAGCCCTAGAAGGGTGTGACCGATGGACATGGCGAGCACTCTACACAGTGTGTATACGTGCGGTGCATACGCGGAGTGTGCAGGTCGCGGAGCGAGGTGCGGGAGCCCAGGTGGGGGCCGGTTGTCACGGTTCTGTCACCGGGGCGGGAGTGGGGTGGACGGGCGCTCGGATCCTGGGGGCCGGCGCATCTCGTCCGGAGGGGGCCGGACCGGAGAACGGGGTTCGGCCCCCTCCGGACGAAAGGCTCCGGGGACCCAAGGAGGCAGGGGTCCGGAGGGCGTCATCGGAGCGCGGGGTGGGTCACCGGCCCCGGGGCGGGCGTCCGGCTCGGGAAGGTTCTCGGCCCCGGGGCGGGCGTCCGGCTCGGGAAGGTTCTCGGCCCCGGGGCGGTCATCGGGGCTCGGGTGGATGATCCTCGGGTGGAGGCTGCGGCGGCCGGCCGACCTGTGGCGGCTGCGTGGGCGGCTGCTGCTGTACGGGCGGGCGCCCCCGGCGGGGCAGGGGGCCCGCCTCGCCGGGCAGCCGGCCCGCTTCCGCGAGCGCCCGCCGCAGCAGGAACTCGACCTGTGCGTTTGCCGAGCGCAGCTCGTCGTTCGCCCAGCGCGCCAGTGCCTCGTACACCAGCGGGTCCAGCCGCAGCAGCACCTGCTTGCGCTGCTGCGGCCTGCGCCGAGGGGTCTGGTCCTCGGGGCCGGACGGGGCGGTCACTGGTAGAGGGTCCCGGTGTTGAGGACCGGCTGCGCGGCGCGGTCACCGCACAGGACGACCATCAGGTTGGACACCATCGCGGCCTTGCGCTCGGAATCCATTTCCACGATGCCCTGCTCGGCGATCCGGGCCAGTGCCGTCTCGACCATGCCCACGGCGCCCTCCACGATCAGCTGCCGGGCCGCCACGACCGCGCCCGCCTGCTGCCGCTGGAGCATCGCGGAGGCGATCTCGGGGGCGTAGGCGAGGTGGGTGAAGCGGGACTCGATGATCTCGACGCCGGCCGCGTCCACCCGTGCGCGCAGCTCGACCGCGAGCTTCTCGGTGATCTCCTCGGCGTTGCCGCGCAGGGAGAGGCCGTCCTCCTCGTGGGCGTCGTACGGGTACTCGATGGCGATGTGCCGGACGGCGGCCTCGGTCTGGGTGGAGACGAACTCGACGTAGTCGTCCACCTCGAAGGAGGCCTGCGCGGTGTCCGCCACCCGCCACACCACGACCGAGGCCAGCTCGATCGGGTTGCCGTAGGCGTCGTTCACCTTGAGGACCGCGGTCTCGTGGTTGCGCACCCGGGTCGAGATCTTGGTGCGCGAGGTGAAGGGGTTCACCCAGCGCAGGCCGTCCTGGCGGATCGTGCCCCGGTAGCGCCCGAAGAGCTGGACCACCCGGGCCTCGCCCGGCGCCACCATGTTCAGCCCGCACATGGCGAGGAACGCGGCGAGGGCGATCAGGATGCCGAAGATGATCAGCAGCGCCTTCGCGGCGGTCCCGGCGACCGCCGTGGCGCCGACGACCAGCCCGATGCCGAGCAGCAGTCCGACCAGGCCGAGCGTCAGGGCGAGCCCGCCGCCGATGCTGTGAGCCGCCGTCTCCCGCACGCGCGGGTCGGGCATCTCGGGTACGTCGGCCGTGGCCGGTGCGGCCTTCGTGGCGTGTGTGGTCATGGGTGATCCCCCCGTTTCTCGGGGCGCCGCCGCGTGAGCTGCGTGCCGCTAGCGCCCGCATATCTAAGTGATATCACTTTAGCAGCCCGCGGCAACCATGAACAGGTTTCGTACGTCGGTTCTGGTGAGACGGGTGGCGGTTCCGGTGGGGCGGGTGCTGATTGTCACGCCGGTAAAGGCCGGATCGGCAGCTTTTGTCATGGCTTCCGGTGTTAGTTTGCGGAGTTGACCTGATCGGTGAATCTGTGTGCCTCGTCAGCACACCCGAGCGAAACGGAGCAGAACGGACCCATGGGACGAGCGGAAGAACGACGCGCACGACAGCGCGGTGGGCACCGTGCGGAATCCGGGGGCCGTTCGGCGGGTGGGAACGGCCGGGGCCGGATACGCGGCCTCTTCACCTGGAAGAAGATCCTCGGCACGGCCTTCGGCCTCTGTCTGCTCGGCATGGGCACCTTCATCGTGCTGTACATGGTGATCGACATCCCCGAGGGGAACGCCGACGCCCAGCAGCAGAGCAACGTCTACAAGTACAGCGACGGCTCGATCATGGCCCGCGACGGCGAGGTCAACCGTGAGGTCGTCGACCTGGCGCAGGTCCCCAAGCCGGTCCAGCGGGCGTTCGTCGCCGCCGAGAACAAGACGTTCTACAAGGACGCCGGTGTCGATCTCAAGGGCACGGCGCGCGGTCTGCTCAACACCGCGTCCGGCAGGGGCGCGCAGGGCGGTTCGACGATCACCCAGCAGTACGTGAAGAACTACTACCTGACCCAGGAACAGACGGTCTCGCGCAAGCTCAAGGAGCTCGTCATCTCCCTGAAGCTGGACCGGGAGAAGTCCAAGGACTACATCCTCGCCGGCTACATGAACACCAGCTACTACGGCCGTGGCGCCTACGGTGTCCAGGCCGCCGCCCAGGCCTACTACCGCGTCGACGCCGAGGACCTGACCGTCGAGCAGGGCGCCTACCTTGCCGCACTCCTCCAGGCGCCGAGCCAGTACGACTGGGCGGTGGCCTCGGACACCAGCAAGAAGCTCGTCAAGAACCGCTGGAACTACGTCCTCGACAACATGGTCGAGCAGAAGTGGCTGGACGCCGCCGAGCGCTCCGGCATGGAGTTCCCGGTCCCGAAGGACCCCAAGGGCAACCCCGGCCAGGCCGGCCAGGTCGGTTACCTGGTGACCGAGGCCAACGCGGCGCTGAAGCGGCAACTGGTCGCCGAAGGCACTGCCGCGGACGCCAAGGAGGCCGACGCCCTGGTCGACCTCGGCGGCTGGACCGTCACCCTCAACATCGACAAGAAGAAGCAGAAGGCGCTGGAGGAGGCGGTCAAGAGCCGGCTCACCGGCAAGCTGGACCCCAAGGAGCGCAAGGTCGACGCCGACATCCAGGCCGGCGCCGTCTCCGTGGACTCGAAGACCGGCGCGGTCGTGGCGCTGTACGGCGGCGTGGACTACCTCAAGCACTTCACGAACAACGCCACCCGTGCCGACTACCAGCCCGCCTCCACCTTCAAGCCGGTGATCCTGGCGGCCGCGGTCGAGGAACAGGCCGAGACGCAGGACGGCCGGCCGATCGTGGCCAACACGGTCTACGACGGCACCAGCAAGCGCCCGGTCGAGGACAACGGCAGGAAGGTGGGCTTCGCCCCGGAGAACGAGGACGACCGGGACTACGGCGACATCACCGTCCAGACGGCCATGAACAAGTCCGTCAACTCCGTCTTCGCGCAGATGGGCGTCGACGTCGGGATGGAGAAGGTGATGGAGACCGCGGGCAAGCTCGGCATGGACGTCGAGGACCTGGAGGCGGTGCCCGCCCAGACCCTGGGCTCCATGGGCGCGAGCCCGATGGACATGGCCGCCGTCTACGCCACCCTCGACAACCACGGCAAGCGGACCACTCCGACGATCATCAAGTCGGCCGCGCACCTCAACCGCACCGTCACCGTCCCGGACGCGGTCGGCGAGCAGGTCATCAGCCGCGAGGCCGCCGACACGGTGACCTCGGTCCTGACCGGCGTGGTCGACGACGGCACCGCCCGCACGGCGGTCCGGGACAACCCGCTGCGCGACGGCCAGCAGGTCGCCGGCAAGACAGGCACCTCCGACAACAACAAGTCGGCCTGGTTCACCGGCTACACCCCCGACCTGATCACGACCGTCGGCCTGTTCGGCGAGGACGACGAACCTCCGCACCCGCAGGTCGAGATGTACGGCGCGGGCGGCCTGCCCCGGGTCAACGGCGGTGGCTTCCCGGCACAGATCTGGGCCGCGTACACCTTCGGTGTGGCGAAGGAGGCCAGCAGGTTCGACCTGGAGACCGACCAGGGCGCGGCCGTCGCCCCGCCCCCGTCCTCGTCGGCCCCCGCGTCGCCGTCGGAGTCACCTTCGGAGGAGCCGACGACCGAGGAACCGACCACCCAGGCTCCGACCACCGAGGAACCGACCGAGGAACCGACGACGACCGAGCCCACCACCGAGGAACCGACGACCACCCCACCGACGGAGCCGACCTTCCCCCCGCCCACCGTCGAGATCCCGCCCGACCCGGACAAATCGCCGGACGGCCAGGAGCAGTAGAGGGGGAGGGGGAACAGAAGGGGAAGCGAACGATGTGTGGGGCGCCCGGTGACAGGACCGGGCGCCCCACACATCGTCGGCACCGTTCGGTTTCCGTGGTTCAGTTTCCGTGGTTCAGCTCGAACCACACCACCTTGCCCGTGCTCAGTCGGGTCGCGCCCCAGCGGCGGGCCAGACGGTTGACCAGGTAGAGGCCGCGACCGCCCTCGTCCGTGGCGCGTGCCTGGCGGAGCCGCGGAAGCTGGGGCACGTCGTCACCGACCTCGCAGCGCAGAACGTCCGTACGCAGCAGCCGCAGGGTGACCGGGCGGGAGGCGTACCGGACCGCGTTGGTGACCACCTCGCTGACCAGCAGCTCCACCGAGTCGCTCAGGTCCTCCATGCCCCACCGGGACAGCGCCTTGCGGGCCAGCCGGCGGGCCCGGCCGGGAGCGGCGTCCTCCGGCTCGAGGAACCAGTACGCCACATCGTTCGGCGCGATCCCGTCGAAGCGGGCGGCGAGCAGCGCGATGTCGTCGTCCCGGTCGCCCGGACCGAGCATGTCGAGCACCTCGTCGCACAACGCCTCCAGCGGCGGCGGATGGTCCGGGCCGGTCAGCTGCGCGGTCGCGGCGAGCTTGTCGCGCAGCTGGTCGATGCCGGTCCACACGTCCCGCAGCCGGGACTCGACCAGGCCGTCGGTGTAGAGCAGCAGCGTCGCCCCGGCGGGCGCGTCCAGCTCGACCGCCTCGAAGTCCACGCCGCCGACGCCGATCGGGGCGCCCGCGGGCACCCGCAGTACCTCGGCCCGCCCGCCCAGGTGCAGCAGAATGGGCGGCGGATGACCGGCGTTGGCGATGGTGATGCGGTGCGCCACCGGGTCGTACACCGCGTACAGGCAGGTCGCCATGCGGTCCGCGCCGAGCCGCTGCGCCTGCTCGTCCAGATGGTGCAGCACCTCCTGCGGCGGCAGGTCGAGCCCGGCCAGCGTCTGGGCGGTGGTGCGCAGTTGGCCCATGATCGCGGCGGAGGTCATGGAGTGCCCCATGACGTCGCCGACGACCAGCGCGACCCTGCTGCCGGGCAGCGGGATGGCGTCGTACCAGTCACCGCCCACGCGCGCGGTCTCGGCGGCCGGCAGATAGCGGGAGGCCAGCCGCACGCCGGTGCAGCGCGGCAGATTCTCCGGCAGCATGGTCCGCTGCAACTCGTCCGCGATGTACGCCTCCCGCCCGTACAGCACCGCCTTGTCGATGCCGAGGGCGCTGTGCGTGGCGAGCTGGGCGGCGACCAGCAGGTCGTCGGCCTCGAAGGCGACCCGCTCGGGGCCGCGCAGGAACAGGGCCGCGCCAATCACCCGGCGCCGGCCGCGCAGCGGCGCGAGGATCGCCCGCTGACCGTCGGGGACCGCCGACTCGACGCCCTCGCCGAGGAGTTCGGGCAGCGCGGCACGCGCGGCGGGCGCGTCCGTGAACACCGGCCGTACACCGCGCAGCACTTCGGCGAGCGCGCTGCCGGGCCGCACCGTGCACCGCTCCGAGCCGATGGAGTCCAGCGCGGACGGTGCGGGGGTGGCGGCCGGCACGAAACCGCCCTCGGTGTCGCGCTCGGCCGGGATCCGGTCGCTGCGCCGCAGCCGCAGCACCAGCGGACCGGTGGGCCGCTCGTCACCGACCGGCAGCGGTTCGCGCAGATAGACCAGAATGGTGTCGGCGAAGGTGGGCACGGTGGCCCGGCACAGGCCCATCACGATCTCTTCGAGATCGATGCCGCGGGCGATCCGCCGGGTCGCGGCGCCGACGAACCTCAGCCGGTCCCCGTCCCGCCGCATCGGGGTGGGCTTCCCGGGCGGGGTGATCTGACCGGTGCGGCGCTCGAGGCCGTCGAGGACGGGTACGGAGCGGTCCTGGGACGCCTGTTCCCGGGACCCGCGGTCCTGGTCCCCCCGCTCCTGGCCCCCTCGCTCCTTGGACGCACCACCGGATGCCGGAGGAGCCGCTGCCGGGTGGTCCGCTGCCGGGTGGTCGTGCACGTCGGGTTTCTGTCCTCCGGCCGGCTGGAGCGGGATGCCCTCGGGCGCGGGCCGAGGTCGATGGGCGTCGGGTTCGGATTCCTGCCCGGCGTGCGGCTGGGAGTGCTCGGCGCCGGGCCCGGCCGTACCCGACGGCGCCAAGGACGCCGGCGAAGCCGGAGACGCCGGCGCGGACGACGGCGGCGATGACGACGATGTCGAGCCGGGCCCGTGTGCCGGTGCCGAGGCAGGCAGGAACGCCCCGTGGGCATCCGCGGGAGTGACGCCCGGGTCCGGGCGCTCGTAGGAGGTCGGCTGCTCCGTCACGCGTGTCGAGTCCATCCGTCCGGGGCCACGGCCCGTTCCTCACATTCCCGTCTGCCCCGTGAACGTGAGGCCGGGGACGCACGCCGTACACACCGTACGTCCCGCCGGAACTCCGATACCCGGAATCCGTGCCCAGGGAACGGAATTCCCGTGTGGTGGGCGCTTGCTCCGGTGTCTCCTGCCGACCGTCCCCGGCCCGCACCGGTGGTGCCGTACCCCTCGCTCACGTCCTGCCGCCCCTCGGTGACGTTCGGTCAAGCCCAGCGCGTGCTCCGGAAGTTGCTGCCGCCCGGTGCCTTGCGGAGGACGATCCTACGTTTCCTGACCCGGGGTGCATCAAGAGTCTCATGACGACAGATGCGCGGGCGTGCGGTCCCAGTCCGGTGGCAGTGAAGGTACCGCCCAGGACGGATCCGGGCGCCAGTCCTGCCAGCCGTCCGAGAACGGGGCTCCCCACCGGGAGATCACGGCCACCGCGTCCCGGCCCGCCTGGCGCACCCGGCCGGCCAGCGCGGCGTCCACCAGTCCGTCCCGCTGGGCCTGCGCGAACTCGTCCTCGTCCCGCCAGTGCCAACTACGGTCCGGGTGCACGGAGATGTCCAGAAAGTGATCCTCGGAGTCCACCCCGCCGGCCCAACGGGCCAGTGGCTCCTCCAGGTTCACGTACCAGTTCTTGAACCGCCAGTCCTGGTCCCAGAACAGCCACACCGACCAGGGCTCACCGGGCCGGGCCAGCTTCAGCACACCGGTCCCGGTCCAGCGGTCGCGCTGGACCGTACGGGGCTTGGTGTACCGGGTCCGGAGGGGCTCCTGGTGCACGGGAGTGCCGTCGGAGAGCACCGGCTTCACACACTCGGTGCCGGGCGCCATCCACACGGCGAGCAGCTCCGGATCGTCGCGTACGACCGTGACGGGGCGCGCGATGTGCAAGCGCGCGCCGCCGTTCTCCCGGTAGCGCCACAGCACCTGCGTCCCGGGCGCCCAGTGGCCGTCCGGGCCGCCCGCCGTCCCGGACCGCGGGCCGCCCGCTGCCGTCACGCCATGCTCGCGCCTCGGGCCGCCCGCTTCCTCGGGCCCTGCCGCTCCGTCCTCTGCCATGGGCAGATATTAGGTGCCTCGGGCACACGCCGCTGCGGTCCCCGTCACGGTTCACCCGAGCGGAACCGCCGCGGACATGACGGGGCATGGCGGGGACACGGCGGAGGCGGGACGGGGGTGCCGCGGGGCACGACGGGGACGCGCCTCAGCCGCTCCGCTTCACGGGCGCGTCATCCGCAGGACGTCCAGGGCCTCGTCGAGCTGCTCCACGGTGAGGTCGCCCCGCTCGACGTACCCACCCTCCAGGACCACCTGGCGGATGGTGCTCCGCTGCGCCAGCGCCTTCTTGGCGACCTTCGCGGCCTCCTCGTAGCCGATGTACTTGTTGAGCGGGGTGACCACGGACGGCGAGGACTCGGCGTACTCACGGGCGCGCTCGCGGTCGGCGACGATCCCGTCGACCGTACGGTCGGCGAGCAGCCGGGAGGCGTTCGCGAGCAGCCGGATCGACTCCAGGACGTTCCTCGCGATGACGGGCAGCATCACATTGAGCTCGAAGTTGCCGGCGGCACCCGCGGTGGCGACGGTCGCGTCGTTGCCGACGACCTGCGCGCTCACCATGAGCACGGCCTCCGGGATGACCGGGTTGACCTTGCCGGGCATGATCGAGGAGCCGGGCTGGAGGTCGGGCAGGGCGATCTCGGCGAGGCCGGTGCGGGGCCCCGAGGCCATCCACCGCAGATCGTTGGCGATCTTCGTCAGCCCGACCGCGATCGTCCGCAGCTGGCCGCTGGTCTCCACGATGCCGTCCCGGGCGCCCTGCGCCTCGAAGTGGTCGCGGGCCTCGGTCAGCGGCAGCCCGGTGACCTCGGCGACCTCCTCGATGACGGCGGCCGAGAACCCGGGCGGGGTGTTGATGCCGGTGCCGACGGCGGTCCCGCCCAGCGGCAGCTCGGCCAGCCGGGGCAGGGAGGCGTGCAGCCGCTCGACCCCGTACCGCACCTGGGCCGCGTACCCGCCGAACTCCTGCCCGAGGGTGACGGGCGTGGCGTCCATCAGGTGCGTACGCCCCGACTTCACCACGTCGGCGAACTCCTCGGCCTTGCGCTCCAGCGAGGCCGCGAGGTGCTCCAGAGCCGGTACGAGGTCCCGGGTGACGGCGGCGGTGGCGGCGATGTGGATCGAGGACGGGAAGACGTCGTTGGACGACTGGGAGGCGTTGACGTGGTCGTTGGGATGCACGGGGCGCCCGAGCCGCTCGGTCGCCAGGGTGGCGATGACCTCGTTGGTGTTCATGTTGGACGAGGTGCCCGAACCCGTCTGGAACACGTCGATGGGGAAGTGCTCGTCCCACTTTCCCCCGGCGACCTCCCCGGCCGCCTCGCCGATCGCCTCGGCGATGTCCTCGTCCAGCACACCGAGGCGCGCGTTCACCTTCGCCGCGGCGCCCTTGATCCGGGCGAGGGCCTCGATGTGGGCGCGTTCGATGCGCTGCCCCGAGATCGGGAAGTTCTCCACGGCGCGCTGGGTCTGGGCGCGCCACTTGGCGTCGGCCGGTACCTTCACCTCCCCCATGGAGTCGTGCTCGATGCGGTAGCGCCGGTCGTCGTCCGTGGTCGTCATCGTCGTACCTCCCAAGGTCCACAGCAGTGGTGCGGGCCGGATGTATTCCTGCCGGCCCCTTGCCGGCATTCCGTGCGGGTACCCACCCGGAACGGACTCCGCCCCGCCACGAGGGGACGGCGGGGCGGAGTACCGCGTGGAGACCGGAGCCGGCCGGGTCTGCCGGGGGCACGCCTCATCGGCCGGGAGGCCCGGCCGCGGGGACGCGCCCCCACCGGCCGCGGGGACGTGTCCCCATGGCCGGTGGGGGAGGGCCGCCCGCCGGCCCGCGTACGCCGTCGGGCCGGCCGGGCGCCGCACGCGCCGGCTGCGGGCGTTGGCGTCGGACGGTGTGGTGAGCGTGCCGCCGTCGGCCTCGGCCGCGGACCTGTCGCAGGACCTGCCGTACGCCGTCGGGCGGGGGCCCGGCGGCGTTCCGGCTTCAGGAGACGGCCTGCTGCCAGAGGGTGTGGGCGATGCCGTCGGCCGCGCGGTTCAGGCCGGTGGTGTTGATGTTGGTGAGGGTGTCGCAGGACCGGTGGTAGCAGGGGTCGTAGGCGGAACCGGCCGTGCCGCCCCATTTTGCGGCCTGTGCGGACGTCTTGCGGGCGCTGGCGCCCATCGCGTAGCCGGAGGTGGGGATGCCGGCCTGCTGGAAGGGGTAGTCGTCGCTGCGCCCGGCGCCCTCGGTGTTCTCCTCGGGCTGCAGGCCCAGCGAGTCCCAGTACGCCTTCATCGGCGCGGCGGCCGACGTGGTGATGCGGTTGATGAAGTAGCCGCCGTTGGTCGAGGCGACCATGTCGAAGTTGTAGTACGCCCGGATCCCGGAGCGCTGGGTGGAGGACAGCGAACGGACGTAGAAATTGGAGCCGTTGAGGCCCTGCTCCTCGTCGGTCCACCAGGCGAAGCGGACCCGGTTGCGCATGGCCGGGTTCTGCTGGGCCAGGGCCAGGGCGTTCTCCAGGAGCGCGGCCGAGCCGGAGCCGTTGTCGTTCATGCCGGGGCCCGCCGAGACGCTGTCGAGGTGGGCGCCGAACATGTACACGTTGTTCGCGTCGCCCTGCGGCCACTCGGCGATCAGGTTGGGGCCCGCTCCGCTGGTACAGCCGGAGGTGCAGGGCTGCTCGGTGACGGTGTACCCGGCGGCCTGCAGCTTGCCCTTCACGTAGGCGACCGAGTCGCGGTACCCCTGGGTGGTGGAGCGGCGGTTGCCGCCGTTGCGAGCGGCGATGGCGCTGAGCTCGCTCAGGTGGGCCCGCACCTTCGTCACGTCGACGTCGGGCGCGGCGAGCGCGTTCACGGCGGTGGCGGACCGGCCCGTGTCCGCGGGAGCGGCGGCCGCGGCGGGGAGTGTTCCGCAGCCGAGCACGACGGCGAGGGAGAAGCTCGCCACGGCGAATGGTCGTCTCACACTGTCTCCTTCGGGAGGTGGCCGTGGGGTGGGCCACTCGGAGTCCGACATGGTGTGTGCATGTCAGGGTGGCGAGAAGACTCACAGGGGAGGTTGAGGGAGTCAACGGAAACGGGGCCCGCGCGGGCAGGTTGTCCAAAAAGGGAACACAGCGTCCGCTATCCGGGCGCGCGAGGCCCCGCGGCGGCCCCTGCGGGCGTTTCCGAGGTCGGTCGCGAGGGCGTGTTGGTGTCGAGTCGGCCCGGTCGGCCGAGGGGGACCGAGGGCGGTGGGTCGCCCCTCGCCCGTCCGGCGTTCGAGGACGAGTTTCGTTCAGGGCCGAAGGGGGGCCGGGGTGCGAC
>NZ_JBHSOA010000140.1:0-21446 GCF_042655885.1 Streptomyces chlorus | reverse complement strand
CGCCGCCCCCGTGGGCACTACGCCGCCCCCGGCCCCCGCACCGGAATCGACGTGAACGTCGGCTGCTGCGGCGAAGGATCCTGGAAGAAGTCGTTGCCCTTGTCGTCGACGACGACGAACGCCGGGAAGTCCTCGACCTCGATCTTCCAGACCGCCTCCATGCCGAGCTCCTCGTACTCCAGGACCTCGACCTTCTTGATGCAGTCCTGGGCGAGCCGGGCGGCCGGCCCGCCGATCGAGCCGAGGTAGAAGCCGCCGTGCGCGTCGCACGCGTCGGTGACCTGCTTGCTGCGGTTGCCCTTGGCGAGCATCACCTTGGAACCGCCGGCCGCCTGGAACTGCTCGACGTAGGAGTCCATGCGGCCGGCCGTCGTCGGGCCGAAGGAGCCGGACGCGTAGCCCTCGGGGGTCTTGGCCGGACCGGCGTAGTACACCGGGTGGTCCTTGAGGTACTGCGGCATTCCCTCGCCCGCGTCCAGCCGCTCCTTGATCTTGGCGTGCGCGATGTCGCGGGCGACGACCAGCGGGCCGGTGAGGGAGAGGCGGGTCTTGACCGGGTACTTGGTGAGCTCCGCGAGGATGGCGTCCATCGGCTGGTTCAGGTCGATCTGGACGACATCCTCCTCGGTCTCGAGGTGCTCGTCCGTCGTCTCCGGGAGGAACCGCGCGGGGTCACGCTCCAGCTGCTCGAGGAAGACGCCCTCGGCGGTGATCTTCGCGACGGCCTGGCGGTCGGCGGAGCAGGAGACGGCGATCGCGACCGGGCAGGACGCGCCGTGCCGCGGCAGCCGGACCACGCGGACGTCGTGGCAGAAGTACTTGCCGCCGAACTGCGCGCCGATGCCGATCTTCTGGGTCAGCTCGAAGACCTTGTCCTCCAGCTCCTTGTCCCGGAAGCCGTGACCCAGCGGGGAGCCCTCGGACGGGATCTCGTCGAGGTAGTGCGCCGAGGCGTACTTCGCGGTCTTCAGCGCGTACTCGGCCGACGTGCCGCCGACGACGATCGCCAGGTGGTACGGCGGACAGGCGGCCGTGCCGAGCGAACGGATCTTCTCCTCAAGGAACTTCATCATGGAGGACTCGTTCAGGACGGCCTTGGTCTCCTGGTAGAGGAAGCTCTTGTTGGCGGAGCCGCCGCCCTTGGCCATGAACAGGAACTTGTAGGCGCCGCCGTCGGTCGCGTACAGCTCGATCTGGGCGGGGAGGTTGGAGCCGGTGTTCTTCTCCTCCCACATGGTCAGGGGCGCCATCTGGGAGTAGCGCAGGTTGAGGTTGTGGTACGCGTCGTAGATGCCCCGGGACAGGGCCTCCTCGTCGCCGCCCCCGGTGAGGACGTTCTGGCCGCGCTTGCCCATGACGATCGCGGTGCCGGTGTCCTGGCACATGGGGAGCACGCCGGCCGCCGCGATGTTGGCGTTCTTCAGCAGGTCCAGGGCGACGAACTTGTCGTTGGACGAGGCCTCGGGGTCGTCGATGATGCGGCGCAGCTGGGCGAGGTGGGCGGGGCGCAGATAGTGCTGGATGTCGCGGATGGCCTCTTCGGCGAGCTCGCGCAGCGCCTCCGGCTCCACCTTGAGGAAGGTCCGTCCATCGGCCTCGAAGGTGGAGACACCTTCGGAGGTCACCAGCCGGTAGGGGGTGGTGTCCTCTCCCATGGGGAGCAGATCGGCGTACTCGAACTCAGGCATCTCGCCCATTCCTCACTCGACAGGTGGCCGCCCGCCGACACCGGCGAGCGCCCACCAGCGTAGGACCTGCCGCCGGGGGTGAGCCTGTGAGGTTGTCCTCAGTGGCTGTCGGTCACCGCCTCATGGCTTCCCGTCCGGTCGGTCGGGCCGTCCGGTCGGGCCGTCCGGTTGGTCGGGTTGGTCGGGTTGGTCGGTCGGTCGGGTCGGGTGGGCGGGTTCCGAGTCGTTCACGAGTAGTTCGCGACGGGGGGTAGTCGCGATCTATCGCGTTTGGGTACGCTGCTGTCGTGGACCTTCAGAAGCATGCCCAGCCGCAGGACAGCGCACCGCGGGCCGCCGAGCTGCGCGTCTCGGACGCCGACCGCGACCGCGTCGCCGACCTTCTGCGCGAGGCCCTCGCCGAGGGCAGGCTGTCCCCCGAGGAGCACGCCGAGCGCGTCGAGGGCGTGCTGGCCGCCAAGACCGCCGGAGAGCTCGAGGTGTTCGTCCGGGATCTGCCGGGCGACCACCAGCGGCGTGCGGCCCCTGCCTCGGCGCCCAGCCGGCCCACCGCGGGCGCCATCCCGATGGACCCCGACGACAATGTGGTGGCGGTCTTCAGCGCCGCCACCCGCAAGGGGCGCTGGCGGGCCGGCCGCCGCATCCATGTGTACGCGATCTTCGGCAATGTCGAGATAGACCTCAGCGAGGCGATCTTCGAACATCAGCAGGTCATGATCAAGGCCTTCTCGGTCTTCGGCAACGTCGAGATCCGCGTCCCGGAGAACGTGTCGCTGCGCGGCATGGGCGGTGGTGTCCTCGGCAACTTCGAGGTGGCCTCGCTGGACTCCGAGGACCCCGAGGCCCCGGTGGTCTACGTGGACGGCTGGGCGGTGCTGAGCAATGTCGAGGCGCGGCCCAAGCGGGGCAAGCTGGTGGCGGACATCCTCGACCGGGTGCAGCGCTCGGTGGACAAGGGTTTGGGCAAGCGCCAGGACCGTTGACACTCGTGAGGCGGGGCGGGCGGAGGCGCTGAAACGGAGGCGCTCCGTCCGTGCGACGCGGAGGCGGCGTGGGCCGAATTCCGTTACTGGAAGCGGCGGTTCGGGACTCAGTGCATAGGCGCACGCACAGCGGGTAAGCCTTGCTGCATCGTCTCTCGCTCGCGAAGCCGTCGTCAGGAGTAGACCCGTGCCGCAACCGCCGCATTCGTCCCTGCAGGTAGCTGCCGTTCCGGCCCAGCGGGTGCCGACGCGCGACAGGGACCAGGACGCGCCCTGGCATACCGAGGCGGTGTGCCGACGCGACGAGGCAGGATTGTTCTTCGCCCCGTCGAAGGAGCCCACGGCCGCCAGGCTCTCCCGTGAGGAGGCCGCCAAGCGGGTCTGCGCCCGCTGTCCGGTGATGGTCGAGTGCAGGGAGCATGCCCTGCTCCAGCCCGAGCCCTACGGCGTCTGGGGCGGCCTGACCGCCGCCGAGCGCCGCGTGGTCCTGGCCCGCCGCCGCCGCCGGGACGTGGAACTCCAGAAGGCGGCCCGCACCGGCGACTCCATAGCGGCAGCGGGCTGACCAGCTCCCCGGAACCCGGCGCGGGGCACGTTTCCGTCCCGGGGCGGCTCACCGGGGGCGCGGGGAACCGCGCGACCTGTGCTGCACGAGGGGCGCGTTTCAGGCCCGGGATGGCTCATCGGGGGCGCGGGGAACTGCGCGACGCCCCCTGTGCAGGGGGCGCCCATTCCACACCGTGGGCCACAAGGGGCGCGGGGAACTGCGCGCCCGGCCACAGCGGGCGGACCCGCACCGTTCGACGAGACTCCCGGCGACCCACGGACCGCACACCCGTGAGCCGCCCGCACAGCCTCGACGAACCCGGCGGAGCTACTTGGCCCGGTCGAAGTCCACCGCACTGTACGCACGCAGCTTGCTCAGCCGGTGCTCGGAGTCGATCCGCCGCACCGTGCCCGACTTGGACCGCATCACGATGGAGTCGGTCGTGGCGGTCTCGGACCGGTACCGCACCCCGCGCAGCAGCTCGCCGTCGGTGATGCCGGTGGCCACGAAGAACACGTTGTCGCCGGTGACGAGGTCCGCGTCGGTCAGCACCCGGTCGAGGTCGTGCCCCGCGTCGATCGCGCGCTGCCGCTCCGCTTCGTCCTGCGGCCACAGCTTGCCCTGGAGGGTGCCGCCGAGGCACTTCACGGCACAGGCCGAGATGATGCCCTCGGGGGTGCCGCCGATGCCGAGCAGCAGGTCGATGCCGGTGCCCTCGCGCAGGGCGAGGATCGAGCCGGCCACGTCACCGTCGGAGATCAGCTTGATGCGTGCCCCGGTCTCCCGGATCTCCTTGATGATGCCCTCGTGCCGAGGCCGGTCGAGGATCACCACCGTGACGTCCTCGGGGGTGACCCGCTTGGCCTTGGCGACCCGGCGGATGTTCACGGCCACCGGCGCGTCGATGTCGACGAAGTCGGCGGCCTCGGGCCCGGTGACCAGCTTGTCCATGTAGAACACGGCCGAGGGGTCGAACATCGAGCCGCGTTCGGCGGCGGCCAGTACGGCGATCGCGTTGGTCATGCCCTTGGCGGTCAGCGTGGTGCCGTCGATGGGGTCGACGGCGATATCGCACTCGGGCCCGGTCCCGTCGCCCACGCGCTCCCCGTTGAAGAGCATCGGGGCCTCGTCCTTCTCGCCCTCGCCGATGACGACGACGCCGTTCATCGAGACGGTGGAGACGAGGGTGCGCATGGCGCGTACCGCGGCACCGTCGGCGCCGTTCTTGTCGCCGCGTCCGACCCAGCGCCCGGCGGCCATCGCGGCGGCCTCGGTGACCCGGACGAGTTCCAGGGCGAGGTTGCGGTCGGGAGCTTCGGAGGGCACATCGAGTTCGGACGGCAATTGATGGTGTTCGGTCATCGGAGCGCACCTTTCTGTACGACGACGGCCGGATGAGGGTGTTGCGCCCGACTCTAGCGCCGGGCCGACAGAATGAGCAGGGGACCCCACGGATGAGCGGGTCGGGCACCTGCGACGATAGGGGCGTGGCAGGAACGAACAGCACGCAGAAGTCGGCTCGGGACATGATTCTTTCCCTGAGCCTCATCTTGCTCGCCGCGGGAGTGATCTGGCTGTTCATCCCGCACGACGACGGCGAGCCCGACCTCCAGCGGGTCGACTACCGCGTCGAGCTGCTCACCGCGCGCCGCGCCGCCGTCTACCCGGTGGCCGCGCCCGAGGGTCTGTCCGAGGCATGGAAGCCCACCTCCGTTCGTTTCCAGGGCGAGGAGTTCGATGCCTGGCACCTCGGCTACCGAGCCCCCGACGGGGAGTACGTGGCGGTCGAGCAGTCGGCTCAGAAGCCGGTGGTCTTCATCGAGCACGAGACCCAGGGCGCGGAGAAGACCGGGAAGACACAGCAGATCGCCGGCAAGACCTGGACCCGGTACGAGGGCGATCAGTACGACGCGCTGGTGCTCGAGGACGAGGGCTCGACCACGGTGGTGACGGGCACGGCGTCCTTCGCCCGGCTGACGGAGATGGCCGAGGCTCTGCGTACCGCATCCGCCGACTGACCGGTTCGCGACGACCGGCATACGGCAGGACCCCCCGACACGACGTGTCGGGGGGTCCTGCCGTATGCCGCGAGGCAACGATCAGACGGTGGTGACGGCCTGGTCGTACTCCAGGCGCGGGCTGCGCGGGAACCAGGCGTCCTGGCCGGGGTGGCCGATGTTGACGACCATCAGCGGGGTGTGGTCGTCGTCGAGGAACTCCTTGCGGATGCCCTCGAGGTCACAGCCGGTCATCGGGCCGGCGGCCAGGCCCGCGGCGCGCACGCCGATGATGAAGTACGCGGCCTGGAGGGCGGCGTTCAGGGAAGCCTGGCCCTCGCGCATCGAGCGGTCGCCGGCGAACATGTCCTTGGCCTGCGGGAAGTGCGGGAAGAGCTGCGGCAGCTCCTCGTGGAACTCGTTGTCCGCGGAGAGGACCGCGACCAGCGGGGCGGCGGCCGTCTTGGCCTGGTTGCCCTCCGCCATGTGCTGGACGAGACGCTCGCGGGCCTCGGGGGAGCGGACCAGGGTGACGCGCAGCGGCGAATTGTTCATGGAGGTCGGGCCGTACTTGACCAGGTCGTAGATGGCCTGCACCTGCTCGTCGGTCACCGGCTCGTCGGTGAAGGTGTTGGCGGTGCGCGCCTCGCGGAAGAGCAGGTCCTGGGCGGCGGAGTCAAGAACGAGAGACATGCGTGAACTTTCTGGGGGAGCGTCGGCTCCGCACGATCGGCGCGAAGCCCTTGACGGGGAAAACATTACGACAGGAAAGTTCAAAGTTCAACCAAAAGCGGAATGCGGTGACCTGCTTCACGGTTCCGCTCTCCGAGTGACGTGGATCACGCCGATTCCGCGATCACTTCATCACGCACCCGCAGTCCTGCAAGCAGTACGCCACCACTCGCACAGACACAGATGGGACCACCCCGACATGACCGACACCGTCAAGGGCCCTGCCAGCTACTTTCCGTCGATCGAGAAGAAGTACGGCCGTCCGATCGCGGAGTGGAAGAAGCTGATTCGCTCCTCGCCGCTCGTCAAGCACATGGAGCTGGTCGCCTGGCTCAAGACCGAGCACGGCCTGGGCCACGGTCATGCGAACGCCCTCGTCGCCCACACGCTGGCCGAGGACAACGCCAAGTAGCCCCGGCCGGCTGGGCCGGGCCGGGATCGCCCCGGCGGACCGGATGCGGGCGGACCGGATCCGGTCCGCCCGCATCCGGTCCGCCGGGGCGCGCGGGCTACAGCTCCCCGTCCCGGTCCTTTGCCCCTCCCGCTCCAGCAGTCTCCTCCGAGAGTGCCGCGTCGAGCCGGGCCCGTGCCCCGTCCAGCCGGCTCCGGCACACCTTGGCCAGCTCCTCGCCCCGCTCCCACAGCGCGAGCGACTCCTCCAGCGTCGTACCGCCCGTCTCCAGACGGCGTACGACCTCGATCAGCTCGTCCCGCGCCTGCTCGTATCCGAGAGCCTCGGCCGCGGCCTCCGCCTGCCCCGTCTGCTCCGCCTGCTCCGTCTTGCCGGTCATCCGCCCACCCTACGTATCGACTCGGACACTGAACTCACCCTCGGACACCCGTGCCCGCAACGCCTCACCGGCCTCCACCTCACCCGGATCACGCACGGCGTGCCCGTCGGCCCGCTGCAGCACGGCGTACCCGCGCTTCAGCGTCGCGGCGGGGGACAGGGCCACCACGCGCGCGTGCGTGTGCGTCAGCTCGGAGTCGGTCCGGTCCAGCTGGTGCCGCAGAGAGCGCCGGGCCCGGTCGAGCAGCGCGGTGACCTCCTCGGCCCGCCCGTCGATCATCCGGTGCGGTTTCTCCATCGAGGGCCGGGCCAGTGCCTGCGCCAGCCCCCGCTCCTCCCGGTCGACGAACGCCTGGACGCAGCGCCGCGCACGGTCGCGCAGCAGCCGCACCCGTTCGTACTCCTCGCCCACGTCCGGGACGACCTTTTTGGCGGCGTCCGTCGGAGTGGAGGCCCGTACGTCGGCGACATGGTCCAGGAGCGGGTTGTCCGGCTCGTGTCCGATCGCGGAGACGACCGGTGTACGGCAGTCCGCCACCGTCCGCACCAGCTGCTCGTCGGAGAAGGGCAGCAGGTCCTCCACGCTGCCCCCACCCCGCGCCACGACGATCACGTCCACCTCGTCGACCGCGTCCAGCTCCTTCACGGCCTGGACGACCTGCGGCACCGCGTGCACGCCCTGCACGGCGACATTGCGCACCTCGAAGCGGACGGCGGGCCAGCGGCGGTGGGCGTTCTCCAGCACGTCCCGCTCGGCGGCCGAGGCACGTCCGCAGACCAGCCCGATCAGCCGCGGCAGGAACGGCAGCGGCTTCTTCCGCTCGGGGGCGAAAAGGCCCTCCCGCGCGAGGGACTTCTTCAGCTGCTCAAGCCTCGCGAGCAGCTCCCCGACCCCGACCGGCCTGATCTCCGCGGCCCGCAGTGACAGCTGCCCGCGCGGGGCGTACCACTCGGGCTTGCAGTGCACCACGACCCGCGCGCCCTCGCTGACGACGTCGGCGACGGCGTCGAACACCTGCCGGTAGCAGGTCACGCCGACGGAGATGTCGTACGAGGCGTCCCGCAGCGTCATGAACACCACCCCGGCGCCCGGCCGCCGCGACAGCTGGGTGATCTGCCCCTCGACCCACACCGCGCCGAGCCGGTCGATCCAGCCCCCGATGAGCCGGGACACCTCACCGACCGGGATGGGCGCTTCCGCAGACGTGTTGACAGCCATGCCGCGAGACTAGTCCGAGCCACCGACATCGCAGGCCACCCCCGCGCGGCCCCCATGCCCGTGCACCGCTCGCCCATGCGCCCGGTGCGCCCGTACGCCCTGCTCGCCGCCCCCGTGCACCCGGAACCCGGACCGGTCCGGGGTCTCCCCGCGGACGCGATCACGGGGCTGTCGGACGTGGCCCTTACGATGGGACGCATGACCGCTTCGCCTGGCCGCCGTGTCCTGCTCGCCGCCCCCCGGGGCTACTGCGCGGGCGTGGACCGCGCCGTGATCGCCGTCGAGAAGGCCCTGGAGCAGTACGGGGCCCCCGTCTACGTCCGGCACGAGATCGTGCACAACAAGTACGTCGTGCAGACCCTGGAGAAGAAGGGCGCCGTCTTCGTCGAACGGACGGAGGAGGTGCCGCCGGGCAACATCGTCATGTTCTCCGCGCACGGCGTGGCCCCCGTCGTCCACGAGGAGGCCGCGCGCGGCCGGCTCGCCACCATCGACGCGACCTGCCCGCTGGTCACCAAGGTGCACAAGGAAGCGGTCCGGTTCGCGGACGAGGACTACGACATCCTCCTGATCGGGCACGAGGGCCACGAAGAGGTCATCGGCACCTCCGGCGAGGCCCCCGACCACATCCAGCTCGTCGACGGCCCCGAGGACGTCGCCAAGGTCGAGGTCCGTGACCCGTCGAAGGTGGTCTGGCTCTCCCAGACCACCCTCTCGGTGGACGAGACCATGGAGACCGTCGACGCCCTCAAGGACAAGTTCCCCCAGCTGATCTCCCCGCCCAGCGACGACATCTGCTACGCCACGCAGAACCGCCAGCTGGCGGTCAAGCAGATGGGCGCCGAGGCGGACCTGGTCATCGTGGTCGGCTCGCGGAACTCCTCCAACTCCGTGCGGCTCGTCGAGGTCGCCAAGCTCGCGGGCGCCCGCGACGCCCACCTGGTGGACTTCGCCGACGAGATCGACGAGTCCTGGCTGGAGGGCGTCTCCACGGTCGGCGTCACCTCGGGCGCCTCGGTGCCGGAGATCCTGGTCGAGCAGGTCCTGGAATGGCTCGCGCAGCGCGGCTTCGAGGACGTCGAGATCGTCAAGGCCGCCGAGGAGTCCATCATCTTCTCGCTGCCGAAGGAACTGCGCCGCGACCTGCGTGAGGAGGCGGCGACACTGGTGGCGAAGCGCGGTGGCACCGGGCCGGGCGGGGCCTCGGCGTAGTGCGGCCGGCGTAATGCGGTCGGTGCAGTGCGCTGACGGGTGAGGATCCGGGAGGATGTGACGGCGTCATGTCCCCAATCCTCACCCTGTGTCCGATGGGTGACGGCGTCCGGTTCGGTGACCGTTCATGGTCCGGCTTAACGTGGTTCCATGCAGATTTTCGGTGTGGACATCGGCGGGTCCGGGATCAAGGGTGCCCCGGTAGACCTGGACAAGGGGGACCTGGCGCAGGAGCGCTACAAGGTCCTCACCCCGCACCCGTCCACGCCGGACGCGGTGGCCGACGGGGTCAAGGAGGTCGTCGACCACTTCGGCTGGACCGGCCCGGTCGGGGTCACCTTCCCGGGTGTGGTCACCGACGGCACCACGATCCGTTCGGCGGCCAACGTCGACAAGAGCTGGGTCGACACCGACGCGCGTGCCCTGCTCGGTGACCGCCTCGGCGGTCTGCCCGTGACCGTGGTCAACGACGCGGACGCGGCGGGCGTCGCCGAGGTGCACTTCGGCGCCGGCCGGGGCCGCCGGGGCACGGTCATCCTGCTGACGTTGGGTACGGGCATCGGCAGCGCCGTGTTCGTGGACGGTGTCCTGGTCCCCAACACGGAGCTCGGCCACCTGGAGCTGCACGGCCACGAGGCGGAGAAGCGGGCCTCCAGCAAGGCCAGGGAGGACCACGAGCTGACGTGGGAGCACTGGGCGCGCCGGGTGCAGAAGTACCTGGCCCACGTGGAGATGCTGTTCTCGCCGGAGCTGTTCGTGATCGGCGGCGGTGTCAGCCGCAAGTCCGAGCGGTTCCTGCCCCACATCCAGGGCATCAAGGCCGAGGTCGTCCCGGCGCAGCTGCAGAACAACGCGGGCATCGTGGGAGCGGCGATGCGGGCGGCCACGGGCAGGTAGGCGCCGGGACGCCCGGGGGTCCTTTTCCGGAAGGGCCCGGCGCGTCCGGGGGTCAGGCCTGGGCCCGGCTCCGGGCGGCGGCGGTCCGCCGGTTGATCGTACGGATCATGCGCATCCGCCGGCCGAGCACGATCGCACAGGTGATCAGGGTCCCCCCGTACAGCCAGCCGGCCTGGGTGGCGAGTCCCGTCGCCATGCCCATGAGCCGGCCGCCGGTCCCGCCGTCGCCTTCGTCGGCGACCGGGAGCAGGCCCAGGGCGAAGGCGATCGGGACGACCACGGGCGCGGTGAGCAGGTCCCCCTCGCGCACCCACAGCGAGGTCAGCACGCACACCGGCAGGAACAGTACGCCGTACACGGTCTGGGACATCCCGAACAGCAGCGCGACGAGGAACCCGAGCGTCAGCATCATGAGCCCGCAGAAGAGGCCTCCGCCGAGCCCGGTGAGCCGGGGATTCGGCAGCCGCCGGCCCGCAGTGGAGGGGGTGGGCCGGCGGGCCGGCGCGGGCCTGCGCTGTGCCGGGCGGGCGGGCCGGGCGAAGCGCGCGACACCGCCCCCGGGGGCCCGCCCCGCCTGCGGAGGCAGCGGAGGCAGCGGAGGCCGGGGCGGCCGGGGCGGCCCGGGAGGCCCGGGAGGCCGGGCCGGTTGGTCACGTCGCGGTCCGTACTGAGCAGGTCGCGTGCTGTGTTGCTCCACTGAACCAACTTAGGTCTGTTTATGTGCTGAATGGACTGCCAGACACGCCGGAGAGCGAGGGCTGTCCATGCGTTCGATTTGCTGAGGGGGTGGGCGGCGGGTACGCCGTAGACTGGTGGATCGGCCCACGCAGCCCAGTCGGCCAGTCCTCAACCTCACGTACGGGAAGTCGCAACGTGTCGCTCACGATCGGAATCGTCGGTCTGCCGAATGTCGGCAAGTCGACCCTGTTCAACGCCCTGACCAAGAACGACGTGCTGGCGGCCAACTACCCGTTCGCCACCATCGAGCCGAACATCGGCGTGGTCGGCGTCCCCGACGCCCGTCTGACGAAGCTCGCGGAGATCTTCGGCTCCCAGCGGATCCTCCCGGCCACGGTCGACTTCGTCGACATCGCGGGCATCGTTCGCGGCGCCAGCGAGGGCGAGGGCCTCGGCAACAAGTTCCTGGCGAACATCCGAGAGTCCGACGCGATCTGCCAGGTCATCCGCGCCTTCCAGGACGAGAACGTCGTCCACGTCGACGGCAAGGTCTCGCCGAAGGGCGACATCGAGACGATCAACACCGAGCTGATCCTCGCCGACCTGCAGACCATCGAGAAGGTCCTGCCGCGCCTGCAGAAGGAGTCGCGGATCAAGAAGGACATCGCGCCCAAGGTCAAGGCGGTCGAGGAGGCCAAGGAGATCCTGGAGAAGGGCGACACGCTCTTCGCGCACGGCATCGTCCAGGGCAGCGAGCGTGCCGAGCCCCTGCACGACCTGCACCTGCTCACCACCAAGCCGTTCCTCTACGTCTTCAACGTCGACGAGGACGAGCTGACCGACGAGGACTTCAAGAACGAGCAGCGCGCCCTGGTCGCCCCCGCCGAGGCGATCTTCCTCAACGCCAAGCTGGAGGCGGACCTCGCCGAGCTGGACGAGGAGGACGCCATGGAGCTCCTGGAGTCGGTCGGCGCCGAGGAGCCCGGCCTCGCCACCCTCGCCCGCGTCGGCTTCAACATCCTCGGCCTGCAGACGTACCTGACCGCAGGCCCGAAGGAGTCCCGCGCCTGGACCATCAAGCGCGGCGCCACCGCCCCCGAGGCCGCCGGAGTCATCCACACCGACTTCCAGAAGGGCTTCATCAAGGCCGAGGTCATCTCCTTCGCCGACCTCGTCGAAACCGGCTCGGTCGCCGAGGCCCGCGCCAAGGGCAAGGCCCGCATGGAGGGCAAGGACTACGTCATGCGCGACGGAGATGTGGTGGAGTTCCGCTTCAACGTCTGATGGGACGTGGACAAACGGCCTGACCTGCGAGAAAGCAGGTCAGGCCGTTGTGCTGTCCGCAGTAGGCCGCAGAACCTGGAGCAGCTACGTGTCGTAGACCGTGGAGCGGTGTCCGACGTGTACGACCCACACCACCAGCTCCCCGTTGTCGATCGTGTAGACGACACGGTAGTCGCCGACCCGTAGGCGGCGGCGCTCAGGCTGGGATACGAGTGCGGTGGTGTTGAAGCCGAAGGGGTCGCTCTCCAGCTCCGTCAGTTTGGCCAGGATGCGAAGCGCCATGTCACGCGGGATCTTGCGCAGCTCGGCCTGGGCCTCGGGCCGGAACACCGTGCGGTAGTCACTCACTGCGTGTCAGCGTCTCCCTCATCACGTCCTCGATCGGGACGCCGGCGGCCGGGCTCGCCATGCGCTCGTCGATGATGCGGTTGATCTCGCGCTCTTCCCACTCCTGGTACTTGCGCAGCACCTCGATCGAGACCACGGCGGCGACCTGCTTGCCGCGACGGGTGATGACAGTGGGCACGTCGTCGCGGTCGGCCCGTTCGACGACTTCGGCCAAGTGAGCGCGTACGTCGCGGATGGACTCTATGGGCAGCGGCTGAGTCATGCTTCAAGGGTACCGAGTGTGCCATGTGTACACAATGTCTGAGGGCCTCGGTCGGTGCCGGGGGCCAGCGGTGGCAGTATGCGGGGACATGGCGAGAGGGGCCGGGGCGGGATGGGGCGCAGTGAGCGGGAGGCGGTTGCCGCGGGAGGGCGGCTGTACGAGGCGGCGCAGGCGGTGGCCGGTGACCACGGGCGGGCTGTCGAGGCGGTTCGGGCGGCGCTGAAGCCGATCTGCGATACGGCGGCGGAACAGGCGCTGGACGCCATCCCAGTGGCCCGGTTGAAGGAGGTCACCGAGGGTCGGCTGAAGCTCGGGGAAGTCGAGAGGAGCGGGCTACGGTCGGTCCGGCAGGTACTCGATGCCGGTTCCTACCGGTTGCGACAGATTCCTGGCGTGGGGCAGCGGACCGCCGATCAGGTCATCGCGGCGGCACGTCAGATATCTGATGCCGTTCGGGAGACCATCGCCGTCCACATCGACGTGGATCGGCCGGAGCCGCGAACCACCTCACTCGTCATGGCCCTGCATGTGCTGGTGGAAGCGGGCCCCGATGCGCGGCGAGCCGTCGACACGGCCGTGGCTCTCTCGGAGCGGCTCGGTCCGCTGCTGGCCGAGGCCAAGCCGGCCGCCGGGCGGCTGCGGATGCTGCTGGTGGGGCAGGTCAAACGAGCTCGGGCGCTGGAGGCCGTTGCAGAGGTCCGCAGGCTGACCGAGGAAGCAGTGCAGGGCGGTGTGCCGGAGCTGCTTGCACAGGCCTCGGTGGATCTGCTGCGCGGTACCTCGACCGAGGTTGCGGCCTGGGTCGACTTCGAGCTGCGTTCCGCCGAGTACTACAGCCTGCTCGCGGAGATCTCCGGCCGCAGACCCGACACTGCCGCTGCCGAGGGGTTCCTGCCCGACGAAGTTGCCGAGCGGGTCCGCGACCAGATGCTTGATGACACTCACCGGCGGGTGTCGCTGCGCGGCTATCAAGCCTTCGGGGCGCGCTTCGCCCTGGCGCAACGCAAGGTGATTCTTGGTGACGAGATGGGGCTCGGCAAGACCATCCAGGCCATCGCTGCTCTGGCTCATCTCGCTGCCGAGGGGCAGAGCCACTTCATGGTCGTATGCCCGGCCAGCGTCCTGATCAACTGGACACGCGAGATCGAGACTCGCAGCAAGCTGCGCGTGATGCCTCTTCACGGCCCCGACAGGCAGGAAGCGTTCGCCGACTGGAAGGGCCGGGGCGGCGTAGGGGTGACTACCTTCGACGCCTTGCGTGGTTTCCCGGCCCCCGGAGGCGGCGAGCTGGGGATGCTGGTCGTGGACGAGGCGCACTACGTGAAGAATCCGAAGACGCGTCGCTCCCAGGCCGTGACCGAATGGTCCGGGCACTGCGAACGCGTTCTCTTCATGACCGGCACGCCCATGGAGAACCGAGTCGCCGAGTTTCGCAGCCTTGTGCAGATTCTCCAGCCGCACCTGGCAGGGGCTGTCGGTGACCGTGACGGAGTGGCCGGTTCCAAGGCCTTCCGGAAGGCCGTCGCCCCGGTCTATCTGCGCCGCAACCAACAGGATGTTCTGACCGAACTGCCCGCGCTCCAGCAGACGGACGAGTGGGAGGAGCTGAGCGCGTCGGACGAGGACGCCTACCGCGAAGCCGTGCGCGCCGGCAACTTCATGGCGATGCGCAGAGCGGCGTACGCGCGCCCCGAGAAGTCGGCCAAGCTGAACCGGCTGCGCGAGATCGTCGAGGACGCCGCCGAGAATGGATTGAAGGTGGTGGTGTTCTCCAACTTCAGGGATGTCCTTGGAGCGGTGAAGGACACGCTGGATGGCGCGCGGAGCAATGGTGGCGGTCAGGTGTTTGGTCCGATCTCGGGAAACGTGCCGCCCGCGCGCCGTCAGCAGTTGGTGGACGAGTTTGCCGCCGTGCCGGGTCATGCGGTGCTGGTGGCGCAGATCGAGGCGGCGGGGGTGGGGCTCAACATGCAGGCCGCGTCCGTCGTGATCATCTGTGAGCCTCAGATCAAACCGACCATCGAACACCAGGCGGTGGCGCGGGCCCACCGCATGGGGCAGGTGCGGTCGGTCCGGGTGCACCGGCTGCTCACCACCCGCGGGGTGGACGAGCGGATGGTGGAGATGCTGAAGAACAAGACCCGCCTGTTCGACGCGTACGCACGCCGCAGCGCGGTCGCCGAGTCGACGCCGGACGCGGTCGACGTTTCGGACACGGCGATGGCCCGCCAGATCGTCGAGGAGGAGCAGGCGCGGCTGGGAGCGGTCCGCGAAGAGTCCGCAGGACACCCGTAAGCGACCGTCGGGACCCCACGCAAGCCAACGGGGAAATGCCTGTTCAGGGCGTTGCGTGCGGCTCCGTCGCAGGTCAGGGTCGGGGCTCAGGCATTCCGCTTCAACGTGTGATCGATACGTCGCTGTAAGTCAAGGGTTTCGTCAAGCCCGCAGGCGGCAAGGGGTCGGTCTCTTTGGGGCCGGCCCCTTGTTGTTGCCCGTGCCGGGGTGGTGCTGGGATGTCTGCTCCTTCGCCGGGCGTCTGCTCTGGCCATGAGCAGTGAGAGTGGTACGTTATTCGGTACCGCTACCGGAAAGGGTGAGGTCATGTCCATAACTGCGAGCGAAGCCCGCAAGGCTCTCTTTCCGCTGATCAAGAAGGTCAACGACAACCACGAGGCCATCGAGATCGTTTCCAAGCACGGCAATGCCGTGCTCGTCTCGGCCGAGGACTATGCGGCATTGCGTGAGGGCTCGTACCTGCTGCGCTCGCCGGCGAACGCTCGCCGGTTGCTCAAGGCGTACGAGAACGCCCTGGCCAACGTCAACGTGTCAGAGCGAGAGCTGATCGACCCCGACTCGCCGGATGCGGCCAGTGAGGGTGCTGAGTGAGGCTTGTCTTCGAGGATCAGGGCTGGGAGGACTACGCGTCCTGGCTCAAGAGCGACCGCAAGATGCTCGCTCGGATCAACAAGCTCATTGAGGACGTCAAGCGTGACCCCTTCGCGGGGATCGGGAAGCCCGAGCCGCTCAAGTACCACTTGCCAGGCGCTTGGTCGCGGCGGATCGACGACGAGCACCGCCTGGTCTACCTGGTCACGGACAAGGAGATCGTGATCCTCGCGGCCCGCTATCACTACTGAATTCTCGGTTGTTGTCGGCGGTCACTGAGCCAGTCCCCCTCAGTCGGGACGGAACAGGTGGCGTTGGTGCGAGCGCGGCTGGTCGGCACCGGCACGCGTCAAGGGCCGGGTGACCCCTGCTGCTGTCCCTGGTCGGTGCACCCCTCGGAGAGCACGACCGGGCGTCGGCCAAGGCTCTGTTCACCCGGACGGGTATCCCGGTCTGCCTCTTGGGGTGCTCCGCCGGCCATCCCGTACAGGTGGTGAAACTGGCACGTACCGCCTGCCGGGCCAAGGGCTGGAGTGCAAGCAAGCCTTCCCCCGCACCACGACACCCCCGGTCCAGTGGACGGAGACCGAACGCAGGCAACTCGCAAGCAGTCGGCTGTTCGTCGCCGTGCCCCAGGCCCGCGGCCTCCTGCGGCTCGGGAGTGTGAGCCCGAGAGGGGCACACGGGGTGTCGATCCGCCGGGAGATCTCCTCGGCACGGACCTTCACAGGTCATCGCCCGGTACTGACGTCAAGCGCTGGCTTCGCTGTACAGGGCCGCTCGGAAACAGAAGCTCGTAAGGCAGGTAAGCGTCGTCCGGCACGCGCGGCACGTAGTCCGGGGCCGTGCGTGCAGCCACAGCCAGCAGGCGAGCGGCAGCCTCCTCCTCGGAGATGGAGGCAAGCCCGAGGGAGTGCAGAAGGCGGTCGCGCTCGGCGTCGAAGTCCGGGTGGTCGGCCCGAAGGTCCGATCCGAGCTCGCTGATCGCGAAGCCCTTCGCCAAGTCGCGCCAGAAGGGCAGCACCACGATGAGTGTGATGGCATCGACGAGGTCGGCGCCGATCAATGTGGCCTGGCCCTCGGAGTCGGCGTACAGGACAGGGCGGTCCTCGGCCCCGCGTTCCCCGCAGAGGAAGTACGTGCCTCCGGCACCGCAGCCGGCTATCGGATGCAGCGGCCTTCCCGTCGGCAGGACAAGGTCCTCGAGAGGGTCTCGGCGGTCGATGTCGAAGTCGCCTGGCCAGGCGAGCGCGGCAGCCAGTGGCGGGTCTTGCTCGATGCGGCGGAGCAGAGCGTCTGATGCGGTCATGGGCGGAAGGTAACAGCGCCCTCGGACGCGAGGTCCACTCTGGCGAACCTGTGAAGGGGAAGACAGTTAGGGGGGACAACAGGCACCGGCAAAGCAACAATCCTCGGCGCGTCTCGCAGCGCTCCTCGACGTCATGGACGCGTCCACCCGTCGGCGAAGTCGCACTGAAGATCGGTCCAGCGACGCTGTGCGTCGGGGGTGTAGCCGGGCTGGTCGCTGAGGTGGACCAGTGCCTGGACCCACCGGTCCCAGAGACCGTCCGGCTGGGTGAAGCGGTCGACGTGGTGGGTGCCGAGGCGGGCGTCGAGGTGGAGGAGGGCGCCGAGGGCTGCGGGTTGGTCGTAGCGGAGGTCGGTGCGGGGGAGGTAGTGGTCGAGGTAGGCGGTGAGGATCTCGGCGTCGGCGTGGGTGCCGAGGCGGGCCAGGGCGAAACAGTAGGCGCTGCCGGAGTAGCAGACCTCGCTGGCGAGGAGGAGGTCGCCGAGGCGCTCGCGGAAGCTCGCCCGCCGGCCGACACCGATCAGCCAGGCGGCGGTGAGGCGCGAGCGCCATTCGTAGGCGAGGAGGGCTTCCAGCTCGGCGTCGGTGATCGTGGCGGCGTCCTCGATCACGTGGCGGGCGAAGCGTTTGGCGTGCGGCCACCCCGGCCGCAGGACGCGCGCGCTGTTCAGTTCGAGGTAGCGCGGGTGGTCCGAGTCCTTCCTCGTCACGTAGCGCTCGATCACGTAGCCGTAGCCGATCTCCTCGGGGTGCTGGAACGGCATCGGTCACCTCTCCGGGTATAGGTCGGTACGGTCGATCCAGGTGGGGACGACGAAGATGTTGTCGCCGGCGGGGGCTTCGGAGGCTTCCAGTAGGGACCAGGTGCGGGACTCTTCGACCAGGTGCTCCCAGGGCGCGTTCCAGTCGAGTTCCCAGTCCAGGGCGGTGCCGGAGATGCCGTACGTGCGGCTGGCGTCCACCCGCCAGAACTGGGAGTAGAGGATCACCTGGGCGTGGTCGGCCAGGTCGTTGATGATCTCGGCGAAGTGGGCCGAGGGCCAGCCAGGAGCATCGTCCGCAGCGCTGGCTCGTAGGCGCGCGGTGAGCGGCGGGACGACTGGGGTGCGGGCGCCGAGTTCCGTCAAAGCCCAGCGGATGCCGCTGGGCTCGGTCCAGTCGGGCGGGGTCGCGCGTTGCAGGCATGCGTGGTGGGCGCGGCGCAGGGGCTCGATGGAGTCGTCGATCTCCAGGTTCGCCAGGGCCATGGCTGCCCATTCGCGTACGGTCGGGTCGTCGCTGTCCAGCAGTCTGATGAGGGCAGGGCCGCAGTGGGGATCGCCCACTTCCTCAAAGACCTCGATGGCGGTCAGCTGCCCGAAGCCGCCGAGGGAGGGGAGCCCGTCGACGATGGCGGGGATGGCGTCGGAGCCGATCCAGATCAGCTCCGCGCGGGCGTCGTAGGACTCGCCGGCTTCTCCGTCGAGCTGCTGGACGAGTCTCTTGATGTGGGCGGTCATGACACCGGCTGGTCGCGGCGCCAGAAGGTGGGCAGCCACCAGCAGAGGACGGAGGGGTCCGACGGCCACGGGGCCCAGTCCTCCGTTCCCCAGACCTCGAAGGAATCCCGCGCGAGGTCGATCGGGCGCCAGGCCGGATCGAGCGGTTCGTCCGCTGCCGGGGGTCGGACGAACCGTCGGCCGTGCTGGTCGCAGGCACCGAAGTCCTGGTAATTGTGCTGGGCCTCGATGAGGGAGACCTTGTTCGCCCCGCCATCCATGGTGGGCCACCGGAACTGGATGGCGTCGTCCTCCCAGAAGCAGACGGGGCAGATGGCGTACGAGCCGGGCATCTCGTCCAGGACGAGATGCCCGCAGCAAGGACAGGGGTAGTGGCGGCTCACCTGCGTAGTCTCATTGACCTGCTGTCCCCGGTGCCATGTATTTCCAGGCCAGTGGCGGTCCGCCAGTCCGCAGAGAGTCCGCAAGACGTTCGTAGACAGCCGTCGGAACCCAACGCAGTCAACGGTGAAAGCCCTGTTCAGAGGCTTGGGCGGGGCTCCGCCGCAAGTCAGGGTGGGGGCTCAGGCGTTCCGCTTCAATGTGTGAGCGGGTGAAGTAACACCACGTTGCCATGCTGGCAAACATGCAGGTCAGATGGGGTCGACTCCTTTGAGAGGCGGCCCCTTCGCATTTCCCGTGTTGGGATGGTGCTGGATTTTGACATGCTGTCAGCAGTGGTCGGGTTCGGCCCTCGCACCCCCGGTGTCGCACGACGAGGCACTGACCCGGTCGGGTGGGGGCGGCCCTACTCCGCAGACAGTTCGAGCATCGGCTGGAAGGCGGAGTCCTCCTCATCGGGAACGTGCGGGAGGAATCCGTCGGGGACGGTGCGGGCGGCGGTGGTGAGTAGGCGGTCCAGGACTTCCCGGTCGGTGGCCGGAGGGAGCCGAAGTGCGGCGAGTAGGCGGTCGCGGACGGTGGAGTGGTCCGGGTGGTCGTCGAGGTAGTCGGAGTTGAGGGCAGGAGGACGGAAGCCGGCCAGGGCGTCGTGCCAGGACGGGAGGACGATGGCGAGGGTCAGGGCCTCGGCGAGGGACTCGGCGACGAGGGAGGCTCGACCCTCGGAGTCGGTGTAGAGGACAGGGCGGGGGCCGTCGGGGACGGTCGGGCCGCAGAGGTAGTGGGCGCCGCCCGCGTTGCAGCCGGCGACGGGCACCACAGGGAGGCCGTTGGGCAGGGCGATCGACTCGATCGGGTCGGTGCGGGCAAGGTCGAACTCGCCGTCGCAGGCCAGGTAGGAGGCGACCTCGGGTTGCGCGGCGATCCTGTGGAGCAGTGCGTTGTCCGAGAGGACGGCCGGGTTGAGGGCCCCGGCGACCGCAGGGGTGAGGGGGTGTCCGGCGAGGACGTGACGGATGGCGTCGAGGGGGACGGGGCGCTCGTAGTAGTCCTCGAAGTGGGCCTGGACGGCCTCGGGGGAGCGGTCGGTGAGAAGACGGAAGAGGAAGCCGGAGCCGTCCGCGTCCTCGCTACCGGAGGGGAAGGTGATGGTCGAGCCGGTGCGCCAGATGGTGTCGCCGGTCTCCCGCCACAGGCAGGCGGTGACCCGAGGGGCGTTGACGCCCTCATCGTGGAAGGCGGGTTCGTCCAGGAGTGGGCGCAACGGGGCGGGCACTTCGTCGATGACGCCGGGCCAGACCTGCTCGTCGTCCGTCCCGTACGGGCTCATCTCCGACTCGTGGTCGAAGCCGCGTATGAGCACGCCGGCCGGTGTGAAGAGGACGGAGAAGTCGTCCCCCGAGCCGTTCTCCATCAAGGCTGCCTCTTCGCCAGGGCCCCAGGCGGCGTCGAAGCTGTAGCAGCAGAATCGCGGATCGTCGCCGATCGTGGCGTCCAGGACGGCCAACGCGCGCAGATGGACGCGGAGTTCGGTGGGGTCGGGGAGGAGGGTGGCGGTGTCGTGCACAGTGCTCATGACGCCATGGAAGCAGCCGCCACTGACATCCGGTCGGCCGGTCCGGGCATTGGTGTCGCTACCTCGGTCGGAGTCCTTGTCCGCGAAGGGCTGTGGCTGACGGCCGACCTGGTTGGCGTGGCTGTGGTCGGCGCTTCAGACCTTGACGACCTCTACGGATGGGCCGCACAGGAGCGTCAGGTCCTCGGGGTCGGAAGTGAGGACGGTGACCGGCGGGGGCGCGTTGCGGGCGATGACGGCGAAGGCGGCGTCGATGGCGTACTTATGGCCGTGGAGATGATGGGTGCGAAGGAGGGCGGCGGCCTCGTCGGTGACCTCCTTGGTGACGTCGTGAACGTCGATGCGGGAGAGGACCCACTTGATGCGGGCCGGGTGGATCCGCTCGTAATCGGCCTCAAGGGTGGTCATGGCGCTGGTTGCCACGCGGATGCCCTCCTCCGATGCCGCCTGGACCAGAGCCACGACGGTGCGGTCCTTGCGGTAGAGCTTGGAGAGTCCTTCGCTGTCGAGCAGCAGGGTGCCAGGCATCAGGCGGCGGCACCGCCGACCTGCCGGTGGTCATGGCGCAGCAGCGCGCGGGCGGCCTCGACCTCCTTGCGGGTGAGCTCGTCGTTGTCGGTCTCGAAGTCGGCGACGATCTCCCGAAGCTTGTCCATGGCGACCCGTTGTTCGAGGGCTTCGGCGACGTAGGCGGAGAAGCCGCCGGGCCCGACATGGGAGCGTACGGCCTCGGCAAGGTCCTCGGGCAGGCTGATGGAGTACTTTCTGCTACCGCTCATGGTGTCGATCCTACCGGCGGTCGTAACTCTGCGGGTGTGAAGAGTCAGGGCAGCGTGGGGGAGGCTGCCCGGTCCGCAGGCAGTCCGCAGGACGGTCGTAAACGCTCATCGGCGGCCAACGCAACCAAACGGCGAAAGCGCCGGTCAGAGTCCTGGGCTGGGCTCCGCCGCAGGTCAGGATCGGGCTCGATGCATTCCGCTTCAACGTGTGATCGATACGTCGCTGTAAGTCAAGGGTTTCGTCAAGCCCGCAGGCGGCAAGGGGTCGGTCTCTTTGGGGCCGGCCCCTTGTTGTTGCCCGTGCCGGGGTGGTGTGGGGATGTCTGCTCCTTCGCCGGGCGTCTGCTCTGGCCATGAGCAGTGAGAGTGGTACGTTATT
>NZ_JBHSOA010000139.1:103811-107041 GCF_042655885.1 Streptomyces chlorus | reverse complement strand
ACGCCCTGTTCCACCTCGAGGCCGACCTGCGCTGGCTGGAGCTCACCGCCGCGCGCCTCGACAAACTCCGTGAGGCGGTCTCCCGATGACGATCCCCGCCGGATCCCTGCTCACCGCCCAGGACCTGCGCAAGGCGTACGGGCCCACCCCCGCGCTCGACGGCGCCGCGTTCTCCATCCATCCCGGCGAGGTCGTCGCCGTGATGGGCCCCTCCGGGTCGGGCAAGTCGACCCTGCTGCACTGCCTCGCCGGGATCGTCACACCCGACTCCGGCTCGATCATGTACAACGGGCGCGAACTGACCGCGATGAACGACTCCGAGCGCAGCAGGCTCAGGCGCTCGGAGTTCGGCTTCGTCTTCCAGTTCGGGCAGCTCGTGCCGGAGCTGACCTGCGTGGAGAACGTCGCCCTGCCCCTGCGGCTGAACGGCACTCCCCGCAAGGAGGCCGAGCGCGCCGCCCTGGCCTGGATGGAGCGCCTGGAGGTCGACGACGTCCGGGCGAAGCGGCCCGGCGAGGTCTCCGGCGGCCAAGGGCAGCGGGTCGCCGTGGCCCGGTCGCTGGTGACCGGCCCGCGGGTGCTGTTCGCCGACGAGCCGACCGGCGCGCTGGACTCGCTCAACGGCGAGCGCGTGATGGAACTGCTCACGGAGGCCGCCCGGTCCACCAACGCCGCCGTCGTCCTCGTCACGCACGAGGCGCGGGTGGCCGCGTACTCCGACCGCGAGATCGTCGTACGCGACGGGAAGTCCCGGGACATGGAGCACGCCGTATGAGCGGGACCAAGGAGCGGGACCGCACCGCTTCCTCCGCCCCGGAAGTCCCCGTCGTCCGCACGGAGCCGAAAGCCCGTGCGGTGGCCCGGGATTTGGGCATGGGTGTCCGGTTCGCCCTGGCCGGCGGGCGCGAGGGTTGGATCAGGGCCTTACTCACCGGGGTCGGCGTCGGTCTCGGCGTGGCGCTGCTGCTGCTCTGCGCCGCCCTGCCCGGCGTACTGACGGAGCGGGACCGGCGGGAGGAGGCGCGGCTCGACTGGCCCTTCATCTCGGAGGTCATACCGAAGGCCGACGACACCCTGATCATCGCGCGTACCGACACCGAGTTCCGGAACGAGCACATCCGCGGCCGGCTGACGGAGCAGGAGGGCCCGAAGGCCCCCATGCCGCCGGGTCTGGGCGAGTTCCCGGCGGTCGGCGAGATGGTCGTCTCCCCTGCCCTGAAGGACCTGCTCGCGTCGGACGGCGCCGGACTGCTGCGCGAGCGGCTGCCGTACGACGTCGTGGGGACGATCGGCGAGCCGGGCCTCGTCGGCTCGCAGGAGCTCGCCTACTACGCGGGGGCCGAGGGGCTCGCCGACCGGTTCGACGGCTCGGCGGCGGTACGCCTCGACAGGTTCGGCACCCCTGGCGAATATGTGTCCGAGGAAGAGACCGACCCGGTCATCATGCTGCTGGTCCTGGTCGTCTTCGTGGTGCTGCTGACGCCGGTCGCCGTGTTCATCGCCACCGCCGTACGGTTCGGCGGCGAACGGCGCGACCGCCGGCTCGCGGCGCTGCGGCTGGTCGGCTCCGACGCGGCGGCCACCCGCCGCATCGCGGCGGGCGAGGCGCTGGCCGGAGCACTGCTCGGGCTGGTCCTCGGCACCGGCTTCTTCCTGATCGGCCGTCAGGTCACCGCCTCCGTCGAGGTGTTCGGCATCAGCGTGTTCCCGAGTTTCCTGAACCCGTCGCCGCTGCTGGCCCTGCTGGTCGCGGTGCTGGTCCCGGCGGCCGCGGTGCTGGTGACGCTGCTCGCGCTGCGCGGGGTCGTCATCGAGCCGCTGGGCGTGGTCCGTGCGGCGCGTCCGCCCCGGCGGCGGCTGTGGTGGCGGCTGCTGCTGCCACTGGCCGGCATCGCGATGCTCTATCCGATGATCGGTCAGGGCCGGGAGAACGGGGACTTCAACGAGTACCTGGTCGCCGGCGGTGTCCTGCTGGTGCTCATCGGAATCACCGCGCTGCTGCCGTGGGTCGTGGAGACGGTCGTCTCCCGGCTCGGCAGGGGCAGCCTGTCGTGGCAGCTGGCGGTGCGCCGGCTTCAGCTCAGCAGCGGCTCGGCGGCCCGGATGGTCAACGGGGTCGCGGTGGCGGTGGCCGGCGCGATCGCGCTCCAGATGCTGTTCGCCGGCGTCGAGGGCGACTACACCGAGGACACCGGGTTCGACGTGTCGCTGGCCCAGGTGCAGGTGGAATTGCCGACGGGCCAGGACCTCGCCCCCGCCGCAGAGAAGCTGGCGGCCACCAAGGGTGTGAGCAAGGTCTACGCGGTGTCCCACGGCTACCTCGGCGACAAGCCCTGGCGGCAGGAGCCGGAGAACAGCACAGCACTGACCGTCGCCGACTGCGCGACCCTGCGCACGGTGGCGAAGCTCCCTTCGTGCCGTGACGGCGACGTGTTCACGGTCTCCGGCGCCGAGTACGACACCGGCACCCCGACGCTGAACAAGCCGGGAGTGGACCTCCACCTCGAGGTATCCGATCCCTCGGACCCCTCCGGCTACGGCGAGGGGGCCGTCTGGACGGTTCCCGCCGGGGTCAAGCAGGCCCGGTCGGTTCCGGACCCGGTGGGCCACGAGCATGGCGGCTTCCTGCTGACCCCGGGCGCGGTGCCGGCGGGGATGACCGACGGACTCTCCGGCGAGCTCTACCTCGAGGTCGACGAGTCGGTGCCGTACGCCATGGAGCACGTGCGGAACACGGCCGCCGCGATCGATCCGCTGACGGACGTGTTCAGGTGGAGCGCCTCCGAGCGTTCCGAGACCTACGAGTCGATCCGTACCGGCCTGTTCGTCGGCGCGGCCTGTGTCCTGGCGCTGATCGGGGCGAGTCTGCTGGTCTCCCAGCTGGAGCAGTTGCGCGAACGCCGCAAGCTGCTGTCGGCCCTGGTCGCCTTCGGCACCCGGCGGCGCACCCTGAGCCTGTCGGTGCTGTGGCAGACGGCCGTCCCTATCGGCCTGGGGCTGCTGCTGGCCTCGGCGGTGGGGGTCACGCTGGGCGCCGTCCTGCTGCGGATGACGTCGACACCGGTGCGGATGGACTGGACGAGCCTGTTGCAGATGACCGGTTTCGGTGCGGGGGTCGTCGTGGTGGTGACGCTGCTGAGTCTGCCGCCCCTCCTGCGCATGATGCGCCCGGACGGCCTCCGCACGGAGTGACCGGCGCGGCGGCCGGTCCCGGGCAGCCCGGGGTGCCC
>NZ_JBHSOA010000139.1:0-103793 GCF_042655885.1 Streptomyces chlorus | reverse complement strand
CGCCCCTGGCAGCATGGACCGCGTCCGGCCCACGGGAAGCACAGGGAGCACGGGGAGCACGGGGAGCACGGGAAAGCCTTGTGATCCGGAGGCCCTCGTGGTCCGGGAACCTTCCCCGCCAAGAGGAGCGTGTCCGCCATGTCGCTCGAGTCCCTCAAGTCCCGTATCCCCGACTACGCCGGGGACCTGACGCTCAATCTGGATGCGGCCATCGGCGCATCGGACCTGCCGGTCCAGCGGCTGTGGGGCACGGTGCTGTCGACGGCGATCGCCTCGCGCTCGGCCGTCGTGCTGCGTGAGCTGGAGCCGGAGGCGAAAGCGGTCCTGTCGCCCGAGGCGTACCGGGCGGCGAAGACCACCGCCTCGGTGATGGCGCTGAACAACGTCTTCTTCCGGACCCGCCACCTGTTGTCGGACAAGGAGTACGGCAGCCTGCGCGCGGGCCTGCGGATGAACGTCCTCGGCAACCCGGGCGTCGACCGGGTCGACTTCGAGTTCTGGGCGTTCGCGGTCTCCGCGGTCAACGGCTGCGGCCTGTGTCTCGACGCGCACGAGTCGGTCCTGCGCAGGGCGGGCGTCGAACGCGAGGTCGTCCAGGAGGCGTACAAGATCGCCGCGGTGATCCAGGCCGTCGCCACCACCCTGGACGCGGAGGAGGCCCTCGCGGAGTGACTCCCGAGCAGCTCACGAGCAACTTCCGAGCGATTCCGCGCGCGCCGTTCCACGGGCGATCGCCCCTCGATCTTCGCCCTTCACTCCACCGGTGGGGCCAACGGGACCGGCGGGGCCAACGGGACCGGCGGGGCCAGCGGGACCGGTGGGGCCAGCGGGACCGGTGGGGCGGGTGGAGCCGATGAGACGTGCGGAACTGGCGGCACGGGGTGGGTCGTGGCCGCCGACACCGCCGTGGCGCCCCGCGGCTTCGGGGCGAAACGCGCGGCCGGCTCCTGGGCGTACGCGCGGAGATACACCACGACGGTGTTGGTCACCGCGACCAGCGGTACGGCGACCACCGCACCGCCGATCCCCGCCACCATGCCGCCGGTGGCGACCGCCAGCACCACCGCGAGCGGGTGGACGCGGACCGCGCGGCCGAGGATGAACGGCTGGAGGATGTGGCCCTCGATCTGCTGCACCGCCAGAACCACCACCAGCGTCAGGACCGCCGTGAACACGCCCTGCGTGACCAGCCCGACGACCACCGCGAGCGCCCCGGACACCACCGCGCCGACGAGCGGGATGAAGGCGAACAGGAAGATGAAGACGGCGAGCGGCACCGCCATCGGCACATCCAGGAAGTAGATGCCGAGGCCGATGAAGACCGCGTCGATCAGTGCCACCACCACCGTGCCGCGCACATACGCCGTCAGCGTCCGCCACGCGGCCGGTCCGGCGCCGGCGACCCCCGGACGGGCGGCGGCGGGCACCAGCTTCAGCGTCCACTCCCAGATGCGCTTGCCGTCGTAGAGCAGGAACAGCGTCGAGAAGACCGCGAGCAGGACGCCGGTGAGTGCCTCGACGACGACCGTCACGCCCTCGAGTCCCGCCGAGGTGATCTGCTCGGTGTTGGCGCCGACCGCCTCACGCAGGTTCTTGGCGATGTCGTTGATCTGGTGGTCGGTGACGTGGAAGGGGCTGTTGAGCAGCCAGATGCGCAGCTCGTCGATGCCGTCCTGGATCTGGTCGGAGAGGGTGTCGATGTTCTCCATGACCTGCCAGGTCACGAACCAGCCTATGAGGCCGATGATGACGAACCCGAACAGCGCGGTCAGCGCCGTGGCCGGTCCGCGCGGCAGCCCGATCTTCCGCAGCCGGGTCACCGTCGGCTGGAGCATCGCCGTGATCAGCAGCGCGGAGACGAAGGCCAGCACCACGAGCTGCACGGCGCCGATGACCCGCATGAGCACCCAGACCGTGCCCGCGAGCACCAGCAGGCGCCAGCCGGCCTCGGCGGCGACCCGTACTCCCCAGGGCACGGCCTGCGCGGGGTCGGGGCGGGAGGGGACGACGGTGATCGGGGCGGGTGCGGTGCCCAAGGCCGTCGCGGGTGCGGGCGCGGCCGCGGGGGCGTGGTCGCCCGGCGGCACGGGCACCCGGTCGGCGGGCTCGGAGGCGGTGACATCGGGTGCGTCGGGTCCGGCGGCCGGGACGGGCGTCGCGCCGGGCTCGGGGCCGTCCCGGCTCTCCCGTTCCATCGCGGCGCGGCGTTCCTCCAACCGCCTGCTCGCCTCGGTCAGTCCGGCTCCGATCCGGCCGAGCCATCCTGGCACGTGCGACATGATGCGTCCTTTTCCCCCGGTTCTCCTCATCGCTCCCCCTACTTTCCCCGGGGTCGCCGATCAGACCGTACAGGGCGAAAGCCCCACACCGTAGGACGGTGCGGGGCTCTGCCGAGGTTGAGCGGGGCTGGTACCGAGCAGGGCTCTAGTACCAGTTGTTGGCCTGCCAGAACGACCAGGCGCCGCAGGGGCTGCCGTAGCGGTCGTCCATGTAGTTGAGGCCCCACTTGATCTGGGTGGCCGGGTTGGTCTGCCAGTCGGCACCGGCCGACGCCATCTTGGTTCCCGGCAGGGCCTGGACGAGACCGTAGGCGCCGGAGGAGGGGTTCACAGCCTTGTAGTTCCACGTGGACTCGTGGTTCACGATGTTGCTGAAGCACTGGAACTGGTCGGCCGGAATCATCTGCCGGGCCATCGCCTGGACCTCGGCGACGCTGTACGAGCTCTGGACCGCGAAGTCGGAGGCGGACGCGGCGGCCGTCTTGGAACGGCTGGCGGCCTTCTCGGCCTCCTCGCGCTCCTTGGCTTCCTCCGCCGCCTTGGCTTCCTTGGCCGCCTTGGCTTCCTGCTCGGCGGCTTCCTGCTTCTTGGCGATCGCGGTATCGGCGGCAGCCTTGCGGGCCGCTTCCTCCGCGTCCTTCTTGGCGCTCGTGTCCGCGGCGATGGCCATCGTTTCGGCCTGCTGCGTCAGGGAAGCGGTCTGCACCTCGACCTGCTGGCCCGCGGGGATGTCCGCGAGCAGCGTGGTGCCGGCTGCCGTCGCCTCAAAGTCGTTGTTGGTCTGCGCGGTACTGCCCGACGCAACGCCGATGACGCTTCCGACAGCGGTGACCGCCGTGGCCGAAGCCACTGCGAATCCCCGGACCGAAATCCGGCTCACACGGTTTCCTTCCAGCATCGACCGCTTCGATGACCCTCGCGGACGCAATCGTGCCCCTGGCACTGGCCTCCCCAACTCGGGTCACGGAAGGCACGGGCCCGGTGGGCAACTCCCGAACGGGAGCGCCGCGTGGTGCTCGGGCGACATACGACAACGCTATGGAGTTGATGCTGGTACTCATGTGGCGCCCCACCGCTGGGGGTAAGGCTGTGTCGTATGCGGGGCCTGACAGGAGTGAGACTCTGCCGTAATACGGAGCCGGGAGGCAATTCCCTCGCGGGTGTGAAAGCTCACATCCCGTTTGGCCCAGGCGAATACCGGAAAGCCGCACGCACGCCGACGCCGCCCGGCTAGGCTCTTCGCCTTTCCGGACGGCGCCAACTACCAGACAGGGCAGACCCCTCAGACCGCCTCGGACGTCTCGGATCACCCAGACGCCTCAGACGGCTCAGATCTGCCCGTCCTCCAGCATTTCGGTCACAAGGGCGGCAATCTGGGACCTTTCGGACCGGTTCAGGGTCACATGGGCGAAGAGCGGATGTCCCTTCAGTTTCTCGACGACGGCGACCACTCCGTCGTACCGGCCCACCCTGAGGTTGTCCCGCTGGGCGACATCGTGGGTCAGGACGACCCGCGAATTGGCGCCGATCCGGGACAGAACGGTCAGCAGTACGTTCCGTTCCAGCGACTGGGCCTCGTCCACGATCACGAACGCGTCGTGCAGCGAGCGGCCCCGGATGTGCGTGAGCGGCAGGACCTCCAGCATGCCGCGCGCGGTGACCTCCTCGATGACCTCACGGCTGGTGACCGCCGACAGCGTGTCGAAGACGGCCTGCGCCCAGGGGCTCATCTTCTCGGCCTCGCTGCCGGGAAGATAGCCGAGCTCCTGCCCGCCCACCGCGTACAACGGGCGGAAGACCATCACCTTCTGGTGCTGACGGCGCTCCAGTACCGCTTCCAGACCCGCGCACAGCGCCAGCGCAGACTTGCCGGTGCCGGCCCGGCCGCCGAGGGAGAGGATTCCCACGTCGGGGTCGAGCAGCAGGTCGAGCGCGATCCGCTGCTCGGCACTCCGGCCCTTGATGCCGAACGCCTCCCGGTCACCGCGCACCAGACGGACGTTACCCTCGGGGGTGACCCGGCCGAGCGCCTTGCCGCGCTCCGACTGGATGGTCAGCCCCGTGTGCACGGGCAGGTCGGCCGCTTCGGGCACGTAGACACGGCCCTCCTCGAAGAGGATGTCCACCTGCTCGCCGGGCAGGGTCAGTTCGGACATTCCGGTCCAGCCGGAGGCGTCCGTGACGGCGAGCTCGGCGCGGTACTCCTCGGCGAGGAGTCCCACGGAGGACGCCTTGATCCTGAGCGGGAGATCCTTCGACACGACGGTGACGTCGAATCCCTCGGCCTGCAGATTGCGGGCGACCGCGAGGATGCGGGTGTCGTTGTCCCCCAGGCGGTAGCCGCTGGGCAGCAGGCTGGGGTCCGAGTGATTGAGCTCGACACGCAGGGTTCCGCCGAGGTCCCCGATCGGGAGGGGAGCATCGAGACGGCCGTACCGCACCCGGAATTCGTCGAGCAGGCGCAGTGCCTGCCGGGCGAAGTAGCCGAGTTCGGGATGGTGCCGCTTGGCCTCCAATTCCGTCACCACGACGATGGGAAGCACGACCTCGTGCTCGTCGAAGCGGCTCAGGGCGTTGGGATCGGCCAGCAGGACGCTGGTGTCGATGACATAGGTGCGCCGGTCGGGCTTGTGGCGCTTGGTGCTGGTCACCACGGAAGGACGTACCCCCTCGGAAGAGGTCGGGGAGCGACGGAGCGGAGTTGGACCGGTTGACGGCGCCGATGCACGGGCCGAGAACCGGCCCTCCGCTGCTTCGTCCGTGCCGTGACCGCACGGTCGGGCTGGTGCAAAGGGCCTCCCGGGCGGACGGCCCCGGGCCGTCCGCTGAGATCCGACACCCGTGGTTCGGGTGTCGACCTGTCTGACTTATGCCCTCGAACCATCGCGCCCATGCCCGAGCGCTCGGCGGCGCCCGGATGAACTCCTCGCTACGTCCGTTCCTCCGAACGGCTCACCAACCCCACCCGGGCACCGCTCGGCCGCCGAACGGTGCCGCGGCCGTGACCTCAGCCGCCGAAACGCCGGTGGCGGGCCGCGTAGTCGCGCAGGGCGCGCAGGAAGTCGACCTTGCGGAAGGCCGGCCAGAAGACCTCGCAGAAGTAGTACTCCGAATGCGCGGTCTGCCACAGCATGAATCCGGACAACCGCTGCTCGCCACTCGTACGGATGACAAGGTCCGGGTCGGGCTGGGCGCGGGTGTAGAGATGACGTCCGATCATGTCGACGTCGACGGCCTCGGCGAGCGCCTCCATCGAGGTGCCCTTCTCGTGGGCGTCGAGAATCATGGAGCGCACCGCGTCGGCGATCTCCTGGCGACCGCCGTACCCGATGGCGACGTTGACCACTATGCCGTCGACCTGCGCGGTGGCCGTCTCGGCCTCCTTGAGGGTGGTCTGCATCCCGGCAGGCAGCAGGTCGGGGGTGCCGACGTGGTGCACCCGCCAGCGGCCGTCGGCCGCGAGACTGCGTACGACGTCCTCGATGATGCCGAGCAGCGGGACGAGTTCGGCCTTCGGCCGGTCGAAGTTGTCCGTCGACAGCAGCCACAGGGTGACCACCTTGACATCCGTCTCGGAGCACCAGCCGAGGAACTCACCGATCTTGTCCGCGCCGACCCGGTGGCCGTGGACGGTGCTGGAACCCGAGGCCTTCGCCCAACGGCGGTTGCCGTCCATGATGACGCCGATGTGCTTCGGCCCCTGAGCGTGGTCCAGGCGGCCTCCCACCCGGCGCGTGTACAGCCTGACCAACAGGCCGCGCAGCTTGTCGCGCAGGTTCACGTGATCGTCAGCCCCTCCGTACGGATCGGACAGGGACGGCACTCGCCACGGTCCACGCCGTGCGGCCCGGTACTCCTCGGCCGCGGGCGGACCCTGTCTCCCTGTGGCAGTCCCCGGGGGCGAAGCCTACCCCTGCGGGGGCGGGGGGCCTCAACGTCGGGGGGTGACCGGCGGCACGCTCGGGGCTCGCTCGAGGGTCTGCCCGGATGGACGCAGGGGGCGCCCCGGCTCCGGGCAGGGGCCCACCCGATGACCGCCTGAGGCTGGGACGGGGAGCCGCGGCCGGACCAGCGGACGCCGGCAAAGAAAAACGGGCCGGTCCGTGGGGGGGATACGGACCGGCCCGAGGGGGGGAGTTCCACCATAACCCTTCGTGAGTGATGCTGCGTACATCGGCGTGCCACAACTACTCTCCGAAATCGTCCGGCGACGCCCCGACGGCCACGGAAGCACGCATTCCGGGCATCCCGGTGGCCGAAATGCGACGGTTCTTCCCGGAGGAAACGGGAAATAGCAGGTTATCCCGCCCGCGGTGACGCGGCACACCCTCAACAGGACCCCGCCACGACCACCCTCCCGGCCGTCCCCCCGACGGGTGACCCGGCGAGGAACGTCCACTTGACCCGCAGCCGAGTCGGCGGCCGGGCGGCGGTTCGAGCGGCAGTTCCTGGCCTCTCCTGCGCCGGGGAGCACGCCGGTCGCCGAGGTGGTGGCCACGATGCTCGGCGCGCACGCCCAGGTGCTGTCGGCGGCCGAGGTGTCGGTGGGGTTGCGCAAGTCCGGCGCGACGCGGGCGGACGTACGGGCCGCGCTGTGGGAGGACCGCTCACTGGTGAAGACGTTCGGCCCCCGCGGGACGGTCCACCTCCTCCCCACCCACGAACTGTCCCTGTGGTGCGCCGCACTGAGCGCGGTACCGACGGGACCGAGCGCTTTCGCCCCCGGCGCCCGGCTCACCGAGGAGCAGGAGCGCCAGGTCGTGGCGGCGATCGGGGACGCGCTCGACGGCACCTGTCTGACGATGGACGAGCTGAGCGAGGAGGTCGTGGCCCGCAGCTGAGCGAGGAGGTCGTGGCCCGCACCGGCCCCTGGGCGGGCGATCTGATGATGCCCGCGTTCCAGGGCATGTGGCCGCGCTGGCGGCAGGTACTGCACCGGGCGGGCTGGGCAGGCACACTGAGCTTTGGACCCCACCGCGGCCGCAAGGTCACGTACACCCGCCCGCCGGCCGTCGACACCGTGACGCCCTCTGACCCCGACGAGGCACTGAGCACCCTCATACGCCGCTACCTGCACGCCTACGGCCCCTCGACCCCGCAGCACTTCGCCAAGTGGCTGGCCTCACCGACGGGTTGGGCGGTAAAGGCGTTCCGGGACCTGGCGGTCGGGGGCGCGATCGAGGAGGTCGGGTTCGAGGGCAAGCCCGGCTGGTGGGTGACGGCGGGCGATACGGACTTCCCGCAGGACCGGGGCGGGAAGCGGAACCAGCCCCCTCCCCGGCCCGCCGCCGCCGGTGGCGACGCCGCCGGTCGGCTTGGGTGCGGAGAAGGGAGGCGTGTCCGGTCGGCACGTCGTTCCGGCCGGCGGGAGGGTGCCGTCGACCAAGTAGCGGCCGGTGTACCTGTTGACGCAGCTGCTGGGGTTGAGCAGTGCGGTGTGCCCGTACCCGTTGTGGGTGAGCAGGCGGGCGTTGGCCAGTTCCTTGGCCATGGCCTGCGCGTTCGTGTAGGGGGTGGAGGGGTCGTAGGTGGTGCCGACCACCAGGACGGGGTGTGCCGTCGGCTTGTTCCACGGACCGCGGTAGCGGTCGGCGGCGACCGCGGGCCAGGTCGAACACCCCTCGGTGGCCCAGGTCCAGAAGCGTCCGGCGTCGCCCGCACGGGCGGCGGCGGCCTCCTCCAGGCCGTGGTAGACGTTCGGGTCGCGCGGATTGGGACTGTCGCCGCACAGGACCGCGGCGGCCTGTTCCTCGCCCAGGTACGGATTCGGATTCGGGACCGCGGGTGAGGGCGGGAGCGGGGACGGCTTCGCGACGCGTCCCTGCCACAGGTCCTGCAGCCTGCCGGCGAGGTCCGTCCATCCGGGGTGGACGACGTAGAGGCTGTTCACCACGTCGGCGACCGTGCCGGCATAGGTCCACGCGCCCACAGGATGTTTGCGGAGCTTCTGCATCAGCTGGTCGAACTTGTCCCGGGTCGCTTCCGGGCTGCCGGCGGAGAAGGCGCAGCGGGCGGTGCTGGTGGACCCGCACAGGGTGAGGAACTGGTCCAGGGTTGCCGCAGCGGTGCGGTCCGAACCCATGCGCAGGAAGGTCGTGAGCCGGGGGTCGTCGTCCGACGCGTGGTTCGTCCAGGCCTGCGGGTCGATGTTGCTGTCGAGGACCATGGCGCGGACCTTGTCGGGGAAGAGGTTGGCGTAGGTGGCGCCCAGGATCGTGCCGTAGGAGATCCCTTGGTAGGTGAGCTGTGACTCCCCCACCGCCTGGCGGAGCTGGTCGAGGTCCCGAGCGGTGTCGGTGGTCGACACGTGGCGCAGAAGCTCGGGGTCACGCTGCTCACAACGCCGGGCCAGATCCTTGTAAGCGGCGATGAAGGCCGCCCGCTCCTTTTCTCCCACCGGGAAGCCCGCCGCTTTGCTCGCACTCCAGTCAGCGGCTTCCTTGGGACTCGCGAAGCAGTTCACCGCGGTGCTGCTGCCGATCCCGCGGGGGTCCCAGCTGATGATGTCGAACCGCTCCCGCACCTCGCGCGGGGAGCGCTCGTAGTTCTGTGGCATCTGCACCGTTCCGGGCCCGCCGGGGCCGCCCGGGTTGAAGAAGAGGGTGCCGATGCGCCGGCCGGGGTCGGTGGCCTTCCGTTTGACGACTGCCAGCTCGAGGGTGCGACCACCTGGGTTGTTGTAGTCCAGCGGCACCTTCGCGGTCGCGCAGTCGAACTCGCTGCCCGGAACGCACGGGCTCCAGTCCAACTTCGGGGCGGGCACGGAAGGTGGGGGCATACCGTCGGCTGCGGCGAGGTCCTGCCCGGTCAGTGTCGTCGAACAGGTCACCAACGCTGTGATGACCGCGGTATGACGTCGGCGACCCGCTCTGAATCCGCGTATAAGAGGCATGGGCGTACTCCGTCCCTCTCGCACTTCGTCGCTGAACGCCCGAGGCCCCAACCAATGCCCTGGGCCTCGGCACGCGTCCGTGTCAACGACACAGCGATCCGGCAGTGCACGCGAGGCAGTGCGGCCGAACGAGCGAATTACCCCGGCCCGGCGATACGCCTGGTGATGACCAGTCCCACCGGCCCTGCCCCGGCAGTGCGGATCTGCGCGACGGTGAGGAGGAGGGTGTGGTTCAGCGGTTGATGGCCTGGATCTCCTGTACGACGACGTCCTGGGTGGCGCCGAAGGTGCCGTCGGGAAGGTCACCGCCCGCGCCGCCGGTGCCGGTCCACTCGATCTCCCAGGTGACCGTGGCCTGGAGCGGGAAGGCGCCCTCACCCGAGGACCGCAGGTACTTCACACCACAGGGCGGGTCCTGCTCCGCCTTGCCCCTGGCGTACGGCTCCCCGATGCGTCCGCCGTCGATCTCGCAGACACCGGACGCCGGAAACGTCTCCGCGTCGGGCGTACCCGGCTCGATCTCCAGCGACACCGGCACCGCCGTGGCCGTCGCCTCAATACCGATCACCGGCACGGACGCGGTGACCGAGACCGGCCTGAACTCCGCCCCGTCCAGCCACGCCCACGTCGGAAGATTCACCTTGGCCGCCCCGGCAGGAGCCAACGTCACCTCCGTACCCGGCACACGAATCTCGGCATAGGCAAGCTCCGCGAGAACCTCCGGAGTCACCGCATTCTCGATGCCGGCCGGCGGAGGATCGCCCTGGTCCACCCAGAAGTAGTCCTCGTCACAGGAATCCCAGCCCGGGGGGTAGCTGTCGTTGACGTAAGAACCCCACCAGTGCCCCTCACCCGTCTTGTCCTTGTTGAAATCCTTCTCGGGTTCGTCCGGGTCGAGATACTTCTTCCGCTGCTCGGCGTCCCATTCATGCCCCGTCGACCCGGCCTCCCAGATCGGCTCCAAATACTTCTGCAACTGCTCCGGCGTGTACTTGGGGGCATACCAACAGGGCGGCGGCGCCCACGACGTGGACGACCTCAACACCCCCGCAGAACCATCACGCCCATTCTTCGAACGATCGAACACCACCCCACCCACAGTGACCGAAACAGTGCCGTCACCACCGACTTCGGCACTCTGCTCCGACCCGTCGCGCGTGCCGTTCTCCCCACGCCCGCCGGCAAACGCCACAGGCGCCATGAGCATGGGAATGGAAACTAGTGCGGCAAGAGCCGCGACCCTTACTGCCTTCCCTACGGCTGGCACTCCTTGCTCCCCCGGTTCGACGCGACATCGGTGGTTTGCCAGACCCCATCAGCACGCTTTTCGAGCTTGGTGTTGTAGAGGACGTAGCTGTCTGCCGTCGTCGGCGTATCCTCGACTTTCCCGGTTTTCTTGTTCTTGATGAACGAATCGCTTTCGTCGGAGCAGTAGGTGACGTAGGCGCCGTTTTCCCCAGACAGGCTCACCTTGTAATCGAAGTACCGAGTCTCACCAACCCAGGTGTCGTCCTTCTTGACGTATCCGAGCACATAGGTGATCGAGCCGCTCAGAGCCTTCTCGGTGTTGTAAAAGCCGAGCGCCTCGGTGTCCGCACTTCCGACGAAGATCGCTTCATCGACAGAGTTGACGCTCAATGCGCTGTCCGCGAGAACCGCGTCCTTCACAGGATCGCCCGTCTCCTCGTACTCGAAAATGTTCTTCGCGTCCGAGGGAAAATCGATCTTCGGGCGCCCCTCGGCGGCCGGGGCCGGTGATGCGCTCGGCGGAGCCGACTTCCCGCCCCCCGTGTCCGCGCCCGCGATCTTGTCGCTGTCCTTGTCCTCGGCGGAGCTGCCTTCGTCACTGCTGCCGCAGGCGGAGAGCGTCAGGGCTGCGGTGGCGGTCAGCGCGAGCGCTGTGAGCAGGGTGGGGCGGCGGTTCACGGTCGGCTCCCGGTGGGGCGAGGCGTCTCTCGAGCGAACCAACGCTATCCAGCGATGCGTAACGACACCAGAGAGAAGAGTGACGACTTGCCGGGCACATCCGGCCAAACCCATCGCCACCCAGCCCACTTGGAACGGACCCGTTACGCAAGCCGGCACCACCGATGTTCCAGTCGTCACCGTCGGCCAAAGGCGTTGTCACAGGAGGGCGCTAGGTTCACTGCTCATGGGGCCGACCGTGGCGCACTCGTCGCCATCTTTCCCCGTATCAAAGAGTATTGACGCTTCGTCAGGAGTTGTTGCCATGAGCATGGAAGCCACCTTCGCGGACTTCTCCGTCCACCCGGCCCGGCTGGCCAACGCCGAGGTTCGGCACGAGGACGGCCGGTTCGCCGGGTCCCATCTGGCGCTCGGTGCGGGCGGGTCCGTGACCATGGAGTTCGAGGTGGAGGATCCGGCGGACATCGCTCAGGCAACGCTCACCATGACCGCCCTCGTCTCCAAGCTCGGCCCCGCGCCGGGTTACGCCCCCGTCGACGTCCTGCTCCAGGGGGAGGCGCTGGCCGAGGGACTCACCGTGCCCGGCGGCGGCGACCTTCCGCAGGACAACGTCTTCGCGGTGCCCGGACATCTGCTCAAGGCCGGTACCAACACTCTGGAGATACGCTCCTCCGCCAAGGCCCGCAGCATGTTCTGGCTCTACCGGATCACGCTGGACCCTGTCGGCGAGCGCGGCCGCTCCGAGCGTGCGCGGACCGCGCAGGCCGCTCAGGACTCGGTCTTCACGTACCGGACCGAACGCCGCTGCGCCCATGGTTCCTCGTCCCGCTCCTGGGAGGCGGCTCCCCGGCTGCTGTTCCACATCGACCGGGACGAGCACTCACTGCCCGCGCAGCTGGGCTGGCAGGGCGACGACGGGACCGAGGCGGCCATCAGTTTCCAGTCCAACATGTCGGACTTCCACGGCGTCCACCGCACCGCCGACGGTACTGCGTACGAGTACCGGGGCCGTCTCACCGGCAGGTGGCCGTACGCGGAGGGCATGCCGAACGCCCCGGTCTCCGGCTCACACCGCCTGCACCGCTTCCACACCGAGGAGGGCTGGGGCGGCGGCTGGCACCGTTCCCACGACCTGCGGCTCCTGGTCGACGACGGCGGCCCCGCCCCCGCAGAGCGGGTGACCTGGCGCGACCAGCGCGGCAACTCCGGCGTGGCCGTGCTGCACACGCTGTCGCACGAGGTCGAGGCAACCGGTGTCGAGGCGAGCGACGAGTTCGAGGAAGCGGGAGAGATCGCGGAGAACCTCATCGACGAGTCCCGGAACAAGTGGCTGGCCGGTGACGACGTCGCGCTACTCGACTTCACCCTCGCCCGTCCCGCCGCCCTCACCTCGTACACCCTGACGTCCGCGAACGACTGCGCCGAGCGTGACCCACGCGACTGGACCCTCCTCGGCTCCCACGACGGCGATGCCTGGACGCCCCTGGACGTGCGCATCGGCGAGCGGTTCACCGACCGCTTCGAGACGAGGGAGTTCTTCCTGCGCCCCCACGCCGACATGCCCGCCTTCCGGTTCTACCGCCTCGACATCACCCGCAACTCCGGTGGCAACGAGACCCAGCTCACCGGGGTCCGCTTCATCGAAGCCCCCGCAGGCAAGGGGTTCACCGGCTACTACCAGCGCTACAACGAGGGCCCCATCGGCTACCGGGGTACGCCGGTTCCCTCCGCGTCCGCCGGCCTTCCGGCGCCTCGTCTCGCCTCGGACCTGGACGCCGCCGTGGCGAGCCTGACCGAGACCGCCCAGTCCCTGGCCGCCCTTGCGGCCCGCCTCCGCAACAACTGACCATAGGGGGAAGAAACAGAAGGGGCGGGAGTGGTGATGGCGGCATGGCGGGACGGGCGTGGGGTGTTGGTCGTGCCGGGTGACGAGGGGCGGCCGGACGTGCGCGTGCCTCTGGAGATCGCCGCCTCCTACCGTGCCCGCACCAAAGGGCTGTTGGGGCGGGTCTCGCTCGACGGCGCGCTGCTCCTCTCCCCTGCCAACAGCATCCACACCTTCCGTATGCGCATGCCGATCGACGTCGCCTATCTCGACCGGCGTCTCCGCGTCATCGCCGTACGCACCATGCCGCCGGGGCGGCTCGGGCTGCCGAGGGTGCGGGCACGGCATGTCCTCGAGTCCGAGGCCGGGGCGATGGCGAAATGGGGGTTGCGGAGCGGAGTGCGGGTGACCGTGGTGACGAGCCCTCCCGACCCCGATACCGGGCAGGCGACGCCCGCCACGCCGCGCGCCTAGAGTCTTTCGTTTGAATCGGGCCGGATCAGGCCCTGGCCGCGGCAGCCGCCCGGCAGTTCACGAGCGGGAGCCTTGAGGGCCGCCGGCCGCGTACGCACGTGCGCCGCCCCTGGGGAGAACCGCCCACATCCGGGTCCCACCACCCGGCTCCCGCGCGTCCCCGAAGCCCCACTCCCCCGCACAGGCCTTGACCACGCAGGCCAGCACACGGAGCGCCGCCCGGCGTCGGGCGTCGCAGGCCGCGAGCAGCCGGGGATGCGTGTGGCGGGGGTGGGCGTCGTAGAGGACCACGCGGAGGGTTTCGTCCCGGTACCGCAGGGAGACGTACACCTCGGCCGAGGGCGCCAACCGGCATGAGCAAGCGGCCAGTTCACCCACCACCTGCACCGCCGCGTCCATCACGTCGTCCAGGCCGTGGGCCCGCAGGATCGTCCTCGTCGCCGAGCGGGCGATCGCGGGGCTCCGCGGGGCGGCGGGGAGCGTGAAGCTGTAGGCAAGGGTGTCGGGGGCAGGCGGGGCAGGCGGCCGGTCGACGGGCGCGGCGATCGGACAGAGGGACGAGGGTTCAGGCATGACAACTCCCGAGGACTGACGACTGATTGCTGCTTGCTGCTTGCTGCTTGCTGGTCTGTGACGCGGTCCGGCCGGTGGCCCGTCTCCCTGACGCGGGCACACCCCTCCCAGGGCAGGAGGGTGCGGGTGAGCTCGCGTAATGCACTTCCAAACGTCACGGATCGCGACTACTGCATCGCCGACAGTAGACGGCGGTAGTGGCAAATTGCCACTCATCAGCTGAATTTGCCACTCATCTGGGTGGACCTACCGAACCGACAAGGGGCAGACTGACGCCGCGACCATTGGAGGAAGTGACAGATGCCGCCGAGGGCAACGCCCACTCAACGCCAGCGACGACTGGGCGCGGAACTACGGAAGATGCGTCTCGCAGCAGAGGTGTCGACGGAGTACGCCGCCGGGCTGCTCGGCCTCGATCGGGCGAAGATCTCCAATATCGAGGCAGGGGTCCGGACCATCACTCCCGAACGTCTGCGGACCCTCGCGTGCAACTACGACTGCCGCGACGAGGAATACGTCGAGGCCCTCGCAGGCATGGCCGGCGACCGGACTCGGGGCTGGTGGGAGTCGTATCGCGGTCACCTCCCCGCAGCACTGCTGGACATCGCCGAGATGGAGTGGCGAGCCAGACGAGTCCGGGGCGGACTGACCCTGCATGTGCCGGGCCTGTTGCAGACCGACGCCTATGCACGCAGGCTGTTCGTCGCCGCCCTGCCACCGTTGTCACCGGCCGAGATCGAACTGCGAGTGGCGCATCGCATGCAGCGTCAGCAGGTCCTGCATCGGGAAGCCCCGATCACGTACGTCGGCTACGTGCACGAGGCCGCACTGCGCGTCGAGTTCGGTGGCACGAAGACCATGCGCGCGCAGCTCGACCACCTCTGCGACCTCTCGGAACTCGCGAACATCGACGTGCGGGTGATCCGCTTCAAGGCCGGAGCCTTCCCCGGAGCCGGCCAGGGTCTCACCTACGCAGAGGCGGCAGTACCTCAACTCGACACGGCGGAACTGGACTCGGCTCACGGACCCGAGTTCCTTCACGGCCAGTCCCAACTGGCCAAGTACCGCGCGCACCTGGACTGGATGGAAGAGGCGTCGCTCTCGCCAGCCGATTCACGCGATTTCATCCACACCATCGCCAGCGACCTCTGAGGAGCACCCCATGGCAGACATCACCTGGGAAGAACCCTTCTGCGCCGAGGGCGCCAACTGCTTCCGCATAGGCACCGACACCGACGGCAACGCCTACATCGCCGTCGCCGGCCAGGAGGACACCCCCCTCACCGACACCCGAGAAGCCCTCCGCAACCTCATCCTCGAGATCAAGGCCGGCAAGGCCGACCACCTTCTGTAGGCCGCTCGGATGGTGGGACCGGCAGAGGTCGGCGACCCCATCGGGCGGGTCGACAGCTTCGGTGGGCTCCACTTCCCAGCCGGGACAACCCATGTCGAAAGCGCGGGAGCGTCCCCGTCGACGGGGCCCACCAGAGCGGAGGCGGTGCCCAGGACCCGGCACACCGGCAACCTTCGCCACCGCGTTCCGATCTCGCACTGCCGGGCGCGGTAGTGCCTCCCGGTCACGCCGAGGACAGCTGTTCTGCTATCTCCTTGACCCAAGCGGCGGTCTTCGCCGGGTCGTTGAGAGAGTCCGCCCACTCGTCGGGGGTCAGCCGGTGGTGGGTGGGGCCTGCTTTGAGAGCGATGAGGAGGGCTCTGGCCGAGTCCCGCATTTCGGCTGCTGTGTCGCCGCTCCCCTGGATGTCAGCACCCGCCGCCAGTCCGTAGATTTTACGCGCCATGGCCTGGCGTTCACCGTTCTCCACCTTCTTCCAGAACTTCAGGCCCTCCTTCAGCGCATCCTCGCGGGAGGCGGGCTCCGCCGGGGTCTTTCCCTCCGCCGCCCAGCGTTCGGGGTGGCGGGCCCCGTCGTAGCGCTTCTTGCCCGCGCGACCCGCCCTGTAGGCGGCGACGCTGAAGATGAGGCCGGCCGCACCCGCGGCGAGGCCCCAGCCGACCGGGTTGCTCGCCAGCCCGGCTGCTCCCGCTGTGGCGGCGACCGCCGTCACGATGCCGCCCGCCGCTTTGGTGGTCTCGCCCACGGCGGTGAACGCCTGCTTGCCCATCTTGTTGCGCTGCTTGCCGAGCGCGTACGTGTGCACCGTCTTCATCGTGTTCACGTCGTCTTCGGCGCGCTGGAGGTCCCTGGCGGCGTCACGGGCCTCACCCATCGCTGCCAAGGCCGCATCGATGGCCTCGGAAACGCCCTCCAGCCGGTCCTCTCCCTCGTTGTCCCAGGAGCTGTCCAGCCCGACGTATGCCTCGGCCGCGGCCCAATTGGCGTCGATCCGCGCCTGGTTCAACCGGGCCAGTGCGTCCTCGGCGATGAGGTCGGGCTTGTCGAGCCCCTTCAGGGAACGGTATTTGCGGGCCGTCAGCCCAAAGCGGCTCGCGGCACGGCCGCCCTTCACCATGCCGACGACACTGGAGCCGATACCGCTCGCCTCGGCCGCTGTCATGGCGTGCGCCGCCTTCTGGGCCTTGGTTAGCTCCTTGGCGATACCGAGGACGTAGTTTCCCGCGCCGGCGGCACCGACGACCGCGTCGGTCGTTTTTGAGGTGGACTTCTTGTCCGCTGTGTGGAAAGCGGCCCCGTTCTTGTGCTTCTTGGCGTCCTTTCTGGCTTTGGCCGCCTCCATGCCACTGAGCACGGTGCCGGCGGTCTCCGTGACGAGGTTCTCCGACGCGGCGGCGGTCCCCGAGGAGCCGGTGGAGTGTTTGAGGCCGTCGTTGACTGTGGCGGAGGCCTGCTGGGAGAAGCCCGCGTTGGCGGGGGCATGGACGCCCTTGACGAAGGTGTCGATCAATTCGAGATTCTTCTTGAGCCTGTCGAGGATCGCGGCGATCCGGTCGCGATAACTCTTCGATCCGGCGGCCGCGTTGCCGTTCTCCGGTGCCTTCCCTTTCGCCGTGCCCCTGGCGCGCTGCACCGCCGCGGTCGCGGCTCGGTTACCGGCGCTGGACTGGATCTCCAAGAGGGCGCGCTCCGCCGAGTTTCCAGACGGATTCCCTGCCCGGCTCCGGTCCCGGCGCTGCAGGGTCGACGCCAGGGAAGCCGCGGACTGCCGAGGTGAGGTGCGGTGGACCGGGGTGCTCATGGACGTACCTCTCCTGTGCCGGACCGGGCGAGGGGAGAGTAACCAGGCATGGCCAACAGAAGGGGAGCAGCGGGGAAACGACGCGCGGATGGTGCGGAACGCGTTGTGGTGGATTCAATCGGTCGTCGCACCACCTGATCGTGGAGGTGTTGCGCGGGGCGACCGCCGGGCTGGGCGAGGACGTTGACGGGGCGTCCGGCGATGCATTCGCCAGATTGTGCGGCGTAGTCCTGAGGTCTGGCCTGGTGCACGGACTCACGGCATCATCGATGCCCTCGTCGGCATGGACGTGAAGTGCTGGGCGGACAAGGCATACCAAGGCGCCGGCCGCCCGGTCCGGGCGCCGTTCCGAGGCCGACGGCTCAAGCGGTGGAAGCCACGGCACAACAGCACCCACGCCAGGGTCCGCTGTCTCGGCGAGCAAACCATGACCACCCTGAAGGGCCGGCGCCTCCTGCGGAAATTCCGCTGCGGCACCAACCGGATCACCGACATCGTGAAGGCCATCGCCGCCCTTCATCACGCCCCAACCTGAGGTGGGAAACGCTCACCTGTCTCGCCCGACGCGCTCTCGACCTGCCGATGTCGCAGGAACCTGCAGGTGCGAGGCGGCAGACGTCGGCGGCCGTCACGCTTACCGATACCAGTCTTCTCCGTCGCTTTCCAGCGCACTGCGGAATAACTCAGGACATCAATTGTCCGTGCGGGGGAAGGTGATCTCGACCCTGCGGTTCTTCTTGCGGCCGGCCTCCGTGGAGTTGTCGGCGATCGGGTACTGCTCGCCGTAGCCGCGCACCTCGTAGGTGATGTTGGGGTCGTTCAGTTCCTGGCCCAGGATGGTGTGAACGGCGTTCGCGCGTTTGCGGGACAGGACGTCGCCGTGGGCCGAGGAGCCCAGGTTGTCCGTGAAGCCGAAGACGCGGATCCTCGTCGCGTTCTGCTTCTTGATCTCCTCGGCGATCGTGCCGATACGGGCCTTCGCCTGGGCGCTGAGCTTCGCGCTGTTCTTGCCGAACAGCACCTCGGCCTGCAGCGCGAACGTCACCTCCGTGTTGGTGTCCTCGCGGCGCTCGTCACCGCTCTGCTCCTCGACGACCTGCTTGATGTCCAGGACCTTCGCTTCGGCGAGGGTGGCGCCGTCGGGGAGCTTCAGGTCCGGGTCGTTGGGGTCGAGTTCGACCGGGGCGGAGGCGGTGGCTTCGGTGCCGGGGGGGACGCTGGGGTTGTCGGCGGCGGCAGCGCCGGAGACGCCGTAGAGGCTGGTGGCCAGCAGGACGGTGACGGTGGTGACAGCCATGGAGAACCTTGGCTGTACCGGACTCAGGTGGGTACGTGTCATGGTCTGCCTCACCCAGAGATCTGGATGGTGCCGCTGGCGAACGTCGGCAGTTGGAAGGTGACTTCGGATGCATCTGCGGGCGGCGCGGGGAACTGCATGAAGACGGAGAGGTTCTCACCGGCCCTGATTACCGAGAAGCCTGTTGTCGTCAGTGGGCGGCCCTCGGTGTCGCGCAGTACGTAGTAACGCTTCTTGCTCTTCGAGTCGACCAGAGTAGCTCCACCGAGCGACCGGCCGTTTCGCACAATCTCGGTTTCATTGCCACTCAGCACAGCGGGAACCGTGACGCTCTTGGCACCATCGTTCTTCAGGATCGCGTTCACAGTGACGAAGCCGCCGGCGTCACGTTGTGCAGAAGTGACCTGAAGAATCAGTCCATCTGACCCCCTCAGTTCGGCGATGGGGTCGTCCGCCTGTTCCTCCTGGGCACTCGGAGCGGAACCGTTGCCCTTGGAAGCGGAGGCCGTGGCCGCCGTCCCCTTGTCGTCGTCCCCACTCCCACCGCAACCGACCACACCGAGGGCCAGTCCGGCCGCAATGGTGAGCGCGACCATCCCCCTCCGGGCCGTCGTTGTGAACCGAATGCTCATGCCACTGCTTCCTTAGTCACTCGTCGTTCGTTGGTCAGTCGGCCAAGTGGACGTCGAAAAGGTCCTCAGGCTGCGGAAGGAGTTCTACTGGATCTTCCGGATCCAGTTCCCACTTTTCGCCCTTGCAGGTGAGCAGCGGCAGGGTGTCCTCGGGAGCGTCCTCCACCAGGGGATCGAAGGTGCAGCGAGGGTCGATCACCGCAGTGGCCGTTTCCCGCGACTTCATGTTCTCGGTACCGGGCACGATGGAGTCCCCCACGGTGTCGGTCGTCTCGACCTCAACCGTGTAGCCCAGCAGCCCGTCCAGCTCACACCCCAGGACAGCCGCGTCGTTCCGCGCCGCGAGTTGCTGTGCGCGCCAGCACGACTCGTCGAGCCCTTCGGTACTGCCGTCGAAGATCGCCTGCCACTCGGTCGGATCGAGAAGGTCCTCGACCCAGGCGCCCGCGAGTTGGTCACGCCTGTCCTGAGCCGCAGCGAGCGCGGCCGCGTCCGCGGCCGTCTGAGCACCGTTCCTGTTGGCCGCTGCCTGCCCGACCGCCAAGTACGCGAACGCGAGAAAGAGCAGGCCCCCCACCACCGTGATGTAAATAGGGAAAGCCTGCCCTGCGTCGCCGTGCTTGCGGAATCGCATTAGCCTCCGGTGACCTTGCCGATTTGGGTTGTGATCGCGTCGAAGATCGTCTGACCGATGCTCGTCCCCGTGATCGCCAGCACGATCGCCACCACCACCGCGATGATGCCCAGGTACTCCACCGCCGTCTGGCCCCTGTCGTTGCGGGCGGTGCGGGAGTGGAGGTAGGTGACCGTGGTGTGGATCCAGTTGCTCATGGTGTTCCCCTCCGGCTGACGCGGTTGCGGCTTCCTTCAGGGTGCCGCATTCGATATCAGCAACGTACGGCGAATTTCCCGGTCCGCCAGAGGGCCCCAGGGCCCAATCCCGGGCCCAGTTGCCGGGCCGCCGCTTCGTCCCCCCTGTCGTCACCGCAGGTCACCCCAGTTCTCGTGCGGAGTCCGGGGCCGTGCCGAGCCACTTCGCGGCGGCTTCGGAACGGCTGGTGCTGTGGAGCTTGGCGAAGATGCGGTTGATGTGGTTCTTGACCGTCTTCTCGCTGATGAAACAAGTGGCGGCGATCTGTCGGTTGTTCATGCCGGATGCGATGTGGTTCATGATCTCCGCCTCCCTGCTGCTCAGTGGGAACCTCGACCTGTCGGGAACGGCTGCCGGACGACCACTTGTCCACCCTGACGACAACTGTCCCACATGCGGTTGCAGTTGCGAAAGGTTTTGTGAAGAAATAGGCGAGGGCGCGGGTAGCGGTGCAACTAATTGCCCTGGCAGTACGGCCTGTTGGAGGTTCTCATGCGGCAGCTTCGTCATGGAAACTTCGTATGCAGTCGCATCCGTGCGGCCTCCCAGGTCTTCCGGCAGGGGCGGGCCCGAGGGCGTCTTGCGGAGCTGGGCCAGCAGTGCTCCCGCCGCCGTGGGGGTGAAGTGGGGGCGGCCGTGGCTGATGTCCCGTACCGCCGACACCAGTTGGTCCGCCGTGAACTCGCCGTGGACCAGGTATCCGCCCGCTCCCCTGCGCAGTGCCTCCTCGACGATCTCCGACTCCCCGCTGTACGTCAGCATCACCACCGGGGCGATCCGCACCAGGTACGGGAGTGCCGAGATGCCGTCCATGCCCGGCATCCGGACGTCGAGGAGAATGACGTCCGGGCGTTGGTCGCGGGCCGTCTCGCAGGCTTCTCTGCCGTCTGCCGCCTCCGCCACGACCCTTATCTCCCCTCGGCAGGAGAGCAGGGCCGTCAGGCCCGCGCGGACCACCGGGTTGTCGTCGGCGACGAGGACCCGCAGGGCCGCGGTGGTCGGGGGCGTCCGGTTCGGCATCATCCGCGCCATCGGGATGCCTCCTCTCGAGGTGTACGGGGGTACAGGGTCCATCGGGCCGCCTCCCCTGTCGCGAACGTGCCTGTGCGTGGCCTTGTGGGCGCCAAGGGGAGTTCCAGGCGGACCTCCGTGCCGCGCGGGTGGGTGCCTCGGCCGACGCGGATGCGGGCGCCGATCGCCGCCGCGCGCTCGACCATGCCGACCAGGCCGAAGTGACCGTCCCTGCGGAGTTGTTCTAGGTTCGTGCCGGGCGGGAGGCCGCGGCCGTCGTCGTGGACGATGATGCGGAGCAGGCCGTCGTGGACGCCCGCGCCGACGGCGACCCGGGTCGGGCAGGCATGGCGATGGGCGTTCTCCATGGCCTCTCCGACGATGGTGAGGATGTGGCGGGCCACCGGGAGGGAGACCGCGGCGGGGCGGTGCGACTGGCCCGCGTTGTCGCCCGTCCGGCCGAATGCCGCCGGGAGGCCGGTGCGGGCGCTGAAGTCGCGTGTGTGCAGTGCCAGTTCGGCCAGTAGGTCCACGCTCTGCCCCGCGCCCGTTCCCGCGCCTGTTCCCGCGCCCGTCCCCGCGCCCGTACTCTCGCCCGTACTCTCGCCCGCCCCCGTGCCCGCCGCCGTGCCCCGGGCCGGTTCGCCGCGCAGGTCCGTCAGGAGTTCGCGGGACTCGGCGGCGGCTCTGCGGGCCGAGCGGGCGACCAGTTCCGCCTGTTGTCGTACCAGCGCCATGTTCACGTGCCTGGCGCTCGCCGAGCCGGCCAGGCCGTCGGCGGCCAGGGCGACGCCGTACAGGGTCTTCGCCACCGAGTCGTGCATCTCGCGGGCCAGACGCGCGCGTTCCTCGCTGACCGCCTCCGTGGCGGCCAGGCGGGCCTGGACCGCGGTCAGGGCCCGGGTGGCCGTGCCGAAGCGGAGCAGGAGGTTGCGGAGGCTGGAGCCGACCGCGCCCGCGATGACGCAGAGGCCGGGCAGGAACAGGGTTTCCGTGAGGTTCGCGTGCGGGTCCGCCAGGGTCGCGTGGACCAGGAGCAGGACCAGGCCCTGGAGGGAGGCGAACGCAGCCGCTCCCCGCCAGCCGTAGACCAGACCGGCGAGGAGCGGGGTGCAGACGCCGGCGTGGGCGAGGAGGCTGTCGGGGCCGGCGGAGATGAGGAGGAGGGAGCCGAGGAGGGTGTCCACGGCGAGCAGGCTGGGGTGGCGCAGGAGGAGGGGGCCGAAGCGTTCCCAGTCCCGTACGAGGATGTAGGACGCCATGAAGGTGACCACGACCGCGCTACCGACCAGGCGCACTCCCCAGCCCGGCCCCGCGTTGAGGAGGGCGGCGGGAGCGGCGAGCGCGATCATCGCCAGCCGGAAGCCGAACACCTGCCGGCACAGGGCCTGGAGGGCGTTGATCTGGAGGTCGACGTCCGGTGCGGGTGGTTGGGGGGTGCCCCGGTCCCTCGCGGGGCGGCTGTCGTTCACCGGTGGCACCGGCGGCATTGGGGCGTCCGGCACGCTCCTGACGACATACTCCGGGAGGGCCGAATACTCCGAGAGGGCCGGGACGCCCGCCGAGGACCCGGTGATCCGGGGCGTCCGGGCGCGGCACCACAGCCCTCTTCGGCCCCTCCGTCGGCCCCTACGCCCTAGGCGCCGCCCGCTACGCTCCCCGGTCGTCGTCATCCCACCGTCCACCGTCCCCTGCCCCTCACTCGCCCGTGATCGAGCCGAAGTCGGTGCCGGAGCCCAGGATCAGGCCCGCGCCGAGGAGGATCATCGTGGCCGGGACCATGAACGTGGTGATCATCATGGTGGCCTTGGGGACCGCGCGGGCCGCCTTGCGGCGGGCGTTCTGCGCGTCCGTACGGCGCATGTCCTTCGCGAGGGCGACCAGCGTCTCCACGATGGGGGCGCCGAGTTCCTCGCCCTGCTGCAACGCGGTGACGAACATGGCGACCTGCTCGGAGTCGTTGCGTCGGCGCAGTTCCGTGAAGGCCTGGCGGCGGCTCATGCCGAGGTCCATCTGGCGGAGCGTGATGCGTAGTTCGTCCGCCCACGGGCCCTCGTACTTGGTGGCGACCCGGTCCAGGGCCTGCCGGAAGCCGAGGCCCGCGCTGACGACGACGGCGAGGACGTCCAGGAAGTCCGGCAGGGTCCGCTCGATCACGTCCCGGCGGATCCGGATCGCCGACCAGATGCCGACCTCCGTCCAGAACGCGCCGAAGGCGAGCAGCAGCAGGGCGACGAAGAACTGCCCGCGCATCAGGAAGACCAGGAAACCGATGCCGCCGAGGAAGCCGTAGACCGCGCGGCGGGCGGCGTAGCGGTCGATGGTGAGGCCGCCGGGGTTGCCCGCGAGGTCGATCCTGCGGCGGTACTGGGCGACCCGCTGGGGGCCCATGACGCGCAGGACGGCCGGGGCGTAGCGCATGCCCATGCGGTCGACGAGCGAGTCCACCGCGCCGGTGCGGGTGGCGCCGACCTCCAGGGCGAGGACCAGGTCGGCGGGGAGTTTCGCGTCGGCGCGGTACATGCGCACACCGGCGAAGACGCCCCATACGGCGACGGCCATGACCAGCGCCAGCAGAAGTCCCATGTCAGTCAGTCCCTCCTCTGCCAATTCACGATTGCCGATCCACGATCCGGCTGCTCAGACGTCGATGCGGGACAGGCGGCGGATCAGGATGAAGCCGATCGCGTACAGGCCGAAGGCGACGATCACGGCGCCCTGTCCGACCGGGGAGTCGGTCATGCGTTCCAGGGCGCCGTCCTTCACCCCGTTCATCAGGAACAACGAGCCGACCCCCAGGACGGGGACGGCGTACGACGTCATGCTCACCTGGGAGAGCTGGGTACGGACCTCGCGCCGGGTCTCCTTGCGTTCCTCCAGGGTGTCGGTGAGGTTCCGCAGGGCGCTCACCACCTGGCCGCCCGCCCGGTTGGACAGCACCAGCGTGGTGACCAGGACGACCAGTTCGCGGGACGGGAGCCGCTGGGCCAGCTCGCCCAGCGCGTCGTCCATCGAGGCGCCGAGAGCCAACTGGTTGTCCACCTTGGCCAGTTCCTCGCCGGCCGGGGCCTCCAGCTCCTCCGCCGCCATGCCGATCGCCGTCCGCAGGGCGAGGCCGGCCTGGGTGGCGTTGGCCAGGATGCGGGCGAGTTCGGGGAGTTGGTTGATGAACTTCTCGATGCGTTTCTGGCGTTGCCAGTCGAGGAACTGGAACGCCAGCCAGATCCCGAGCAGTCCGGCCAGCGGGCCGAAGAACGGGGCCAGGACGGCCTGGCCGGTGAGGAGGAGGCCCAGGCCCAGGGCGATCATGCCGGCGAAGAACTCGCCCGGGGTGATGTCGAGGCCGGTCGCGGTCAGGCGCAGTTCCAGTTTCCTGCCGAACGCGGTGCGGCGCAGCCTGCGGTCCAGGGTGGGGAAGTGGCGCCGGCGCCCGTTGACCGTGACCCGGCCGGTGTACGCCAACCGGTCCACCAGCGCCTGCCGCTGGGCCCTGCCCGCGGCGTACAGGTGCACGCCGACCACCGTGAGGACGCAGGTCAGCAGGGCGATGCCGGTGGTCAGCGTGATCAGGTTCTGCAGCTCCATGGCGGCGGTCCTACCTGGCTTCTCGGGTGGTGAGCTGGTCGAGGGAGCGGGCGATACCGAAGGCCTGCGGGACGGGCTGACTCGCCATGTAGAGGCGTTCGGCGGTCCGGCGCGGGATCGGGTGATGCTCGTACGCGCCGTAGATACGGCCGTCGGAGGCCATCGGCTGCGCGTTGAACCGGGAGACCGTGGCCAACCGGTACGGCTCGCCCCCGTGGCTCTCCAGCAGGGCGATCTCGGTGATGCGGCGGGCGCCGTCGGCGAAGCGGGTGAGCTGGACGAGGACGTCGACGGCGCTGTTGATCTGGTCGTGCAGCGCGACGAAGGGGATCTCCACCTCCGACATGGAGGCGAGGGTCTGGAGCCGCATCAACGCGTCCTCCGCGCTGTTGGCGTGGACGGTGGCGAGCGAGCCGTCGTGGCCCGTGGACATCGCCTGGAGCATGTCCAGGGACTCGCCGCCGCGGACCTCACCGACGACGATCCGGTCGGGACGCATGCGCAGCGAGTTGCGCACCAGGTCGCGAATGGTGATGCGGCCCTTGCCCTCGACGTTCGGCGGACGTGCCTCCAGGCGGATCACGTGCGGCTGCTGGAGCTGGAGTTCGGCGGAGTCCTCGATGGTGATGATGCGCTCGCCCTCGGGGATCAGGCCGGAGAGGGCGTTGAGGAGGGTCGTCTTCCCGGTGCCGGTGGCGCCCGACACGATCACGTTGAAGCGGGCCTGCACCAGGCCCGCCAGCAGGTACAGCATGTGCTCGTCGAGCGAGCCGAGGCCGATCAGCTCGTGGAGGGTGAAGGAGCGGGGGAAGCGGCGGATGGTGAGGGTGGCACCGGTCAGGGACAGCGGCGGGATGATGACATTGACGCGCTCGCCGGACGGCAGGCGCGCGTCGACCATCGGATTCGACTCGTCCACGCGGCGGTTGACCGTCGAGACGATGCGCTCGATGGTCTGCATCAGCTGGTCGTGGGAGGCGAAGCGCATCGGCAGCTGCTCGACCCGTCCGCCGCGCTCGACGAAGATCGCGTCGGGGCCGTTGACCATGATCTCCGTGATGGAGGGGTCCTCGAGGAGCGGTTCCAGGATGCCGAGGCCGAGCGCCTCGTCGACGACCCTGCGGATGAGCTGCGAGCGCTCCACGGTCGACAGGACCGGTCCCTCGCGGCTGATGATGTGCCCGAGCACCCGCTCCAGTCTCGCCCGGCGCTCGGCGGCGGCCAGCGAACTCATCTCCGCGAGGTCGATCTCCTCGAGGAGCTTGGCGCGGTAGGAGGCGACCAGATGGCCGTCCTCGCCCCGGCTGCCCTTCTCCTCGGGGGAGTTGATACGTGCCCGCAGACTCATGAGTCCGGCGCTCCTCGTTCCTGGCTCGTGGTTCGTGGTTCGTGGTTCCTACTGCTGTGGTCGGTTTCCGGCGGGTGGTGGGTGGCAGGTGGTGGGTGGTCAGTGGTCGACGGGCATGGTGGCGGTCTTCCGGGCCCGGCCGAAGTCCCAGCCCGGCACGATCGACGGGATGTCGATCGTCGCCGTGACGGTGACCTCGTCGCCGCCCCCGGACGCCCCGCAGTCGGTGCGGCCGGCCAGCCAGCCGCTGACCGCGACGGTGCAGGCCGGCCCCGCCGCCCCGTCGAGCGAGGCACTGCGCGCCCCCGCACGGGCCGCGGTGCCGGCCTGCTGGGCGGTGTACGCGATCAGGCCCAGCTGGACGGCGGCCATGGCGACGATGATCAGGACCGGCAGGAAGCCCAGGTACTCGATCGCCACCTGCCCGCGGTCCCGGTGTCGCGTGCGCTCGTCCCGCGAGCGGCCGTCGGTGCGCGCTTGCTCGTCCCGCGAGCGGTCGGTCCGCGTTTGCTCGTTCCGCGAGCGGTCGGTCCGCGTTTGCTCGCCCCGCGCGCGGTCGGTCCGCGTGCGGTCGGTCCGCGTGCGCTCGCCCCGCCTGTCGTCGTACGCCATGTCAGTCCCCCACCTCCTCCTCCACCGCGCCCGCGTGGCCTTTCACCTCGAAGGGGAAGTTGGCGGTGCCGGGGAAGAGGACAGGGACGCGCAGCGTCACGTCGGCGGTGACATAGCCGCCCCCGGTTCCGCAGGTCACCGTCGCCGCTCCCTCCCAGGCTCCGGGCAGCTTGTCCAGCCCTGCCGCCTGGCAGGCGCCTTGGCGCGCGCCCGGGTCCGCGGCGGTGGCCGCCCGTACCGCCTCGTCCGCAGCATTCCCCGCGAGGGTGAACGTGTATCCCAGCAGCACTAGTTGCCACAGCACCACGAGCGTCACGAGGATCGTCGGGATCATGCCGAGGAACTCGATGGTGACCTGGCCCCGGTCACGGCCCCGGCCTCCGTCCAGATCGCGGCCCCGGTCCGAGTGGGCGTGCTTCTCCTCCCCTTTCACCTCATCCCTCTTCACCTCATCCCCCTCCGTCCTTGCGTCGCCGGATGCTCACCGCTCCGCGGTCGCCGCGCAGCCGGTCTCCCCGCAGCCGGCCGGACTTGTGGGCGCCCTCGGCGGGTTTGACCAGGCCGAGTTCTCCGGCCAGGGTCCACAGGGCCTGCTTCACCGTGCTCTTGTTCTCCAGTTCGTGGACCCGGCCCGCGTCCACGACTTGCTGGAGTTCCTTGAAGTTGGCGGGGATCACGGTGGCCGCGACCGCGGTGCCGGTGATCTTCTGGATGAGCGGGGGCTGGATCTCCGTACTCCGGGTGTGGCGGTTGACGACGACCGTGGTCTCCTCCGCTTTGCGGATCTGGAGCCGGTCCCACATCCGTACCGTCCGTTTGGCACCCCGGACGGAGACCACGTCCGGGGTGGTGACCAGGAGCGCGGTGTCGGCGGTCTCGACGGCGGCCGCGCCGGCCCCGACGAGCTGGGCGCCGGTGTCGACGACCACGACCTCGTACCGGGAGCGCAGGGCGCCGACGATGTGGCGGGCGGCCCGGTCGGTGACCTCCTCGCCGCGTTCGCCCTCGGCGGGGGCGAGGAGCAAGGTGACACCGGTGTCGTGACGGAAGACGGCGTCGGCCAGGACGCGCGGGGAGATGTCGGTGATCGTCGCGAGGTCCACGACGGAGCGCCGGAACTGGACGTCCAGGAAGGAGGCGATGTCGCCGCTCTGGAGGTCCAGGTCGACCAGGGCGGTGCTGCGGCCGGACGCCTGGGCGGCGAGGGCGAGTTGGATGGCGGTCAGGGTCGCGCCCACGCCGCCCTTGGCGCCGCTGACGGTGACGACCGTGCCGCCGACGCCGGTGAACACGTCGCCGCCGGTGCCGAGATGGCGGCGCACGCCGGACGACCACTGGGCGACGGCGTGGACGCGGTTGGCGAGTTCCTCGTAGCTGAGCGGGAGGGCGACCAGGCCACGGGCTCCGTAGTCCATGGCGGCCTGGAACAGGCCGGGGCTTGCGTCGGAGGTGACGAGAATGACCCCGACAGCGGGGAAGCGCAGGGCCACTTCGCGGATCAGTTCCAGCGCGGGGACCGGGCCGATCCGCTCGTGCACGACCACGACCTCGGGCAGCTCGTCGATCGACTCGGCGGCCAGGCGCGCGAGGGTGTCGACGAGCTGGGTGGAGTCGACCACCGGGATCATCGGCTCGGCGTCCGGGAGCTGGCTGAGCAGCGTGGTGATGGACCGGACGGCGTCCGCGTCACCGACTGCCGGGAGGATCCTCGTGGGCATGCGGGCCTCTCACTTGTCCTTCGCGAGTTCGTACGTACGGTCCTGCTCGGGGACCGTGGTGTCGCCGCCGGGGGCGACGAGCGCGAGCCTGACCCGCTGGGCGAAGGACTCGGCATAGGTGATGCGCTGGGCGTCGATGGTGGACAGCGCGAAGGTGATGGGGACGGCGTCCGTGGGCTGCCGGCCGCGGTCGTTCTCGTCGGGCTCGAGGGCGGTGATCCGGCCGACGTCGAGGACCTTGGCATTGGTCACGATGATCTTGGATTGGGCGGCGGCGCCCTCGCGTTCCCCTTCGAAGGTGGCGTAGACGTTGACCGACGAGCCCGGCGTGATCTTTCCGGCGACGCCGGTGGCCGCGTCGATCATGATGGCGACCTCCTGCTGCCCCGGTTGCAGGGCGGGCTGGTTCACGATCATGTCGCTCTGCAGCAGGGAGCCCTCGCGCAGCGTGGTGACGGCGATCTTGCCCCGGATGTCGCCGAGGTCGGTGACCGCGTTCTCCGACAGCCAGCGCTCGGGCATCTCGATTTTCTCGAACTGGCCCGTGCTGAGGGGCGTATACGGTGCCACATTTGATTTCAGCCGGTACGCGCTGACCTCGGGACCGACCTTGGACTCCACGTCGTTGATGACGGAGAGCACGCCGGCGAACGCGGCGAGGGCGCACAGGATCGACAGGAGCAGGAGTATCACGCCGCGGCGCTGACGGGAGTTCATAGACCGGGCAACCTCATTGGGGGATGTGGGCCGAGCGGATCGAGTGGGACGGTCGGGCGGGACGGCCGGGACGGTGTGTCGGCGAGGGCGCCGTCCCGGCCGTCCGGCCGCCCGGGTCAGGTGCGCCGGGCGAGGGCTCTACTGGCGCTCCTGTCGCTGTTGCTGCTGCTGCTGTTGTTGTTGTTGCTGTTGCTGCTTCTGTTGCTGTTGTCGTGGGCGGGTACGGACGGTGGCGTGGCCGAACAGAACACGCACCGGTCGCCGATGACGTCGATGCCGCACCAGTGACAGATGCCGCGCCGCACACTCGTGACCAGCTGGTAGAGGACGGAGAGGTCGGGCAGGTAGCTGCAGAACTCGATGACCTTGCCGGTCCCCCACCAGCTCGGGGACTCGGCGGGAAGCGGCGCCTCGCGCAGCCCCTGCACCTTCCAGGACGGCGCCAGGGTGCCGGCGACCCAGTCGGACTGGAGCTGCCCCTTGGCGACGAGCATCCAGGTGCCGAACTCCGGTCCGTCCAGGGCGGCTTCGGGTCCGAGGCGAACGAGTTGCGGCTGCGGGTGGGCGAGGACGGCGAACTGGCTGCCGGGCATCCAGGACTTGGCGTGCTGCTTCAGGTTCACCGGGATCCGGTCGAGCCGGGTGACGGAGCCGAGCACGGCGCCGGAGTGGATGTAGTGGACCAGTAGCCGGCCTGCCGAGGCGAGCACGCCGGGGCTGAGATCGCAGGAGCCCAACTGCCGTAACTGGCGGGCCAGTACGGCGAGTCCGAGCGGGGGCAGATCGGGACTGAAGAGGGCGATCCGGTCGCTCTCCAGCAGGGAGCGCAAGGTGTGCAGCCGCCGCAGGACAGCGACGGGTGTCGCCTGGGAGCAGACCACGATGACGTGCCCGTGCTGCTCGATGAGCGTCTGGAGTTCGGTCAGGGCCTGTTCGAGCGGCAGGGTGGCGATGTCCCGCAGCACCACGGCGGGCAGGGTTCGTTCGTCCTGTGGTGGCAGCGCCAGGTCGGCACTGGTCACGGCAATGGCAGTTGGCACGCGCGGCTCCCCGTTCTCCCCATGCCCCTCGGTCCACCGGGGATCACTCCGGCGCACCCTGATGACTTCGCTGCGTGACTATGCGAGCACTGTAACCACGGCTCCATGGCCGGAGAGCAGCGTTTGTGTAGCTCGTAAGCAACTGGCGTTGCACAAGTTGCGCCAAAACGGGGCACGTTGAGCATCTTGCCGGTCTCGATATGACTCTCAGGGTGGAGATCCGGTGCACCGCCTTGACGCCGGAACCCCGACGTGGAGGCGACCGGTGGGTCCGGGAGCCGGACGACCGGAGGTGGCCCCGCTCCCCGAAGTTGGTCTGGACCCATTGACAACCCGATTGGTCTGGACCACCTTGTTGGTTCAGTGGCGACGCCCGTCATCCCCATGGCGCTCTCCCCTCCTGTTCTCTCCCCCCATACCTCTGTACCCCCGTATCCCGCCCCTTCCCCCACCGGAGGCTTCAGTGGACCGCGCACCAGCCATGACCGAAACCAGAGACAGAGGCACGGGCAGAAACCCGGCCGGCGGCAAGGGCCGCCTCTGGGCGGGCGCCCTCGTCTCGGCCCTCGCTCTCACCCTCCCCCTAGTGGGGGCGGGCCAGGCGTCCGCGGCGGACGTGAACAACGTCAAGAACGCCGGTTTCGAGTCGGGTCTGAGCAACTGGACCTGTTCGGCGAACAGCGGGACGACCGTCTCGTCCCCCGTGCACGGCGGCACGGCCGCGCTCAAGGCCACTCCGGCCGGCCAGGACCATGCCCGCTGCACGCAGACCGTCGCCGTGCGGCCCAACTCCACGTACTCGCTGAGCACCTGGGTGCAGGGCGGCTACGCCTACCTGGGCGTGACCGGCACCGGCACGACGGACGTCTCGACCTGGACCCCGGACTCCAGCACCTGGAAGCAACTGACGACGAGCTTCCGCACCGGCTCCGCGACCACGTCCGTCACGGTCTACACCCACGGCTGGTACGGGCAGCAGCCCTACTACACGGACGACCTGTCGGTCTTCGGCCCCGACGGAGGCGGAGGCGGTGACCCGGACCCGACCGTTCCAGGCACGCCGGGCGGCCTCAGCGTCTCGGGCACGACGTCGTCGACGGCGTCGCTGAGGTGGAACTCCGTTTCAGGCGCGACGGGTTACACCATCTACCGCGACGGTACGAGGATCACGGCGGTGACGGGCACGTCCGCGACGGTGACCGGCCTCGCGGCCTCCACCTCGTACTCCTTCCAGGTCGCGGCGACCAACGCGGCGGGCGAGTCCCCGAAGTCGACGGCGGTGACGGCCCGCACGACGGAGGGCAACGGCGGTGGCGGCGGTGGCCTGCCCCGGCACGCGGTGACCGGCTACTGGCAGAACTTCAACAACGGCGCGGCCGTCCAGCGCATTTCGGACGTGCCCGGCCAGTACGACATCATCGCGGTCGCCTTCGCGGATGCGACGGGCACACCGGGTGCGGTCACCTTCAACCTGGACTCGGCGGGCCTGAACGGTTACACCGTCGCCCAGTTCAAGGCGGACGTACGGGCGAAGCAGGCGGCCGGGAAGAAGGTCATCATCTCGGTGGGCGGCGAGAAGGGCACCGTCTCGGTGAACGACTCCGCCTCCGCGACGAACTTCGCGAACTCGGTGTACACGGTGATGCAGGAGTACGGCTTCGACGGCGTCGACATCGACCTGGAGAACGGTCTCAACACGACCTACATGACGCAGGCGCTGCGGTCGCTGTCCGCGAAGGCCGGCCCGGGCATGATCCTGACGATGGCTCCGCAGACCATCGACATGCAGTCCACGTCCAACTCCTACTTCCGGACCGCGCTGAACGTGAAGGACATCCTCACGGTCGTCAACATGCAGTACTACAACAGCGGTTCGATGCTGGGCTGCGACGGCAAGGTCTACAGCCAGGGCTCCGTGGACTTCCTGACCGCGTTGGCCTGCATCCAGCTGGAAGGCGGCCTCGACCCGTCCCAGGTGGGCCTCGGCCTCCCGGCCTCCACCCGTGGGGCGGGCAGCGGCTACGTCTCCCCGACCGTGGTGAACAACGCCCTGAACTGCCTGACGCGCGGCACCAACTGCGGCGCCTTCAAACCGTCCAGGACCTACCCGAGCCTGCGCGGCGCGATGACCTGGTCCACCAACTGGGACGCCACCGCCGGCAACGCCTGGTCCAACACGGTGGGCCCCCACGTCCACGCCCTGCCGTAAGGGGCCGCGTCCCAACCGATTGCGGAACGGGCGGATCGAACAGGATTCCCGCCGGAGCGATCTTCCCGTTGGGCGGGCATGAAGACAGGGCCTCTCGGTAGCTCGGGAATGCGACACCAAAGGGCTGACAAGCCCCTGACCTGCACGACATAGGGTGGGTGCCCGGCAGCGCAAAGCTCGCAGGGCACCCATCCGCACGTCGGCCCTGATCACAGACACGGGAAGCCATGCTCTTCGTCATCGCCCTCATAGGCATCGCCGTATTCGGCATCACCCTCTGGTGCGCAATAGCCGTCGCACGGATCCGCGACATCCCGACATGGCGCCGCTTCCTGCCGCTTGCGCTCCTTATCATCTCCAACGCCGCCAGCCTGCTGCGTGCCTTCGACATACCCCAGCCGGCGAATACGATCGCCTTCCCATTGAACGTCGCTGTGATCCTCCTCGGCTTGTGCGAAATCCGCGCCCACCGTCGGCGGCACGCGTAACCACCACCGTCGCGACGGGCGAGCCTCTCAGCGTTCAAAAGCCCCCACGGCCAAGTGGCGGGCGGGGTGTGCTTCGGTGTCTGCCCTGCGGACAGGTCACCTTGATGGCAGGGGTGCAGTGGCGTGTAGGAGGCCGTACGACCTCGCGCCCGCACTGGGCAGGGTGGCCCACATGCGGGTGCCACCGTCCGGCTCGCGCGCCTCGCCGAAGCCCCAGGTGCCGTCGCAGGCTCGGCAGACACAGGACAGGAAGCGCAGGGCCGCGCGACGACGCGTTTCACACGCAGTGACCAGGCGGGGATGTGCACGGGCGCAGCTCGAGCATGTGATCGCCATGTCCGAACGGCCCGCCGTACGGCTGCTGGTCGTGCCGTTCACCTCTGGCACGTTTCCCGGGTCCGGGCAGATCTTCACCTACCTGGAAGGGCCGGTCCCGCACCTGGACTGGATGGAGCGCATTGCCCTCTCGCCTCAAGCATCCCGCGACTTCATCCGGGACATCGCCAACAGCTTGTGAGGAGACAGCATGGACGACATCACCTGGGAAGCCCCCTTCTGCGGTGAGGGAGCCAGTTGCTTCCGCCTCGGTACCGATCAGGACGGCAACGGCTACATCGCCATAGCCGGCTCCGAGGACGACCACCTCACCGACAGCCGGGACGCCCTGCGGCGCATGATCCTCGACATCAAGGCGGGGAAAGCAGACCATCTGCTGTGAAGCCGGTGCCGGTGGGGTCGGCCGGGTCAGCGACACAGGGGATGTCATCCTCTGTGTCGCTGGTCATCTGTGCGCATCGTGGAAGACATGACTACGAACCCTGAAGCACCCGCACCCGCACCCGCATCCGCACCCGCTCGCGTCGCCGTCGTGACCGGCGGATCGCGCGGCATCGGCCGGGCGGTCTCCCTGAAACTCGCCCGGGACGGTCTGGCCGTCGTGGTGAACTACGCCGGCCATACGGCCGCCGCCGAAGAGACGGTCGAGGCGATCACCGCCGAGGGCGGTCGGGCGATCCCCGTACAGGCGGACGTGGCGGACGAGCATGCGGTCGCCGCGCTGTTCGATCGGGCGGAGGGCGAGTTCGGCGGCGTGGACGTCGTCGTGAACGCCGCCGGCCGGCTCGCGCTCTCCCCCATCGCCGACCTCGACCTGGCGGTGCTCGACGCCATGCACCGCACCAACATCCGCGGCACCTTCGTGGTCGCCCAGCAGGCCGCCCGGCGGCTGCGTGCGGGCGGCTCGTTCGTGGGTTTCTCGACCTCCGTGGTCGGTACGCAGCTCCCCGCCTACGGTGCGTACACGGCGAGCAAGGGCGCCGTCGAGGCGATCACGCTGATCCTCGCCCGCGAGCTGCGCGGGCGGGACGTCACCGTGAACACGGTCGCCCCCGGACCCACGGCCACCGACCTGTTCCTCGACGGCAAGACCCCTGAGCAGATCGCCGCGCTCGCCAAGGCCCCGGCGCTGGAGCGGCTCGGCACCCCGGAGGACATCGCCCAGGTGGTCGCCTTCCTCACCAGCCCGGAGGGCCACTGGGTGAACGGCCAGATCCTGCGGGCCAACGGAGGCCTGGTGTGACGTGGGGGTGAAACATTCCCCCGGGTCCGGCGCATCAATGAGGTGAGAGCCGTGGGATGAGCCGAGGGGGATGCGCGCATGGGGCAGGACGGTCGCGAGGGCGAGTACGGGGACTTCGCGGTGGCGCGGGCCGGACATCTGTACCGGTCCGCGTGTCTGCTCACGGCCGGGGACACGCACCTCGCCGAGGACCTCGTCCAGGAGACACTCGGGCGGGTGTACGTGCACTGGGGGCGGGTTTCCCGCATGGACAACCCCGCCGGGTACGCGCAGACCGTGCTCACCCGCGCGTTCCTCACCCACCGGCGGCGGCGCAGCAGTACCGAGCGCTCGACCGCCGTGTTCCCGGATCTGCCGGGCGCCGACGCCGACCCGTCCCTGCGGCTCACCCTGCTCGACGCCCTCGCCCGCATGCCCGCGAAGGACCGCGCGGTGATCGTCCTGCGGTACTGGGAGGACCGTTCGGTCCAGGAGACCGCCGACGCGATGAACGTCAGCTCGGCGGCGGTGCGCACGCGCAGCCTGCGCGCCCTGGCCCGGCTGCGGGAGCTGCTCGGCGAAAACCTCGGTGAGTACGCCCGGTCCTGACCGGACTCAGGCCGTCCCCTCCTCACTTCTCCATGTTCACCTCACGGAAGCGGTGGTTCGTCATGTCCGTCGACCAGCACAGCAACCCCTTCGAGGAGCGGCTCTCCGCCGCTCTGCACGACACCGGCAGCACCTTCGAGGCCGACCGGGGCGCCCTCACCGACGGGGGGCGGACCCGGGGAAGGCGGATGCGGGTGCGGCGGCGGGCCGCCGTCCTCGGGGGTGCGGCCGGGATCGCGCTCGTGGGGGTGGGCGGGGCACTGCTCCTGCCGGGCGAGGGCCGGGAGAACGAGCGCGCGACGGTGGCCTCGGGAGCCGAGGTCACCGCCACCGCCAAGGACACTCCGGCGCCCGTCTCCGGTGAGGAACTCATCCGCACGCTGAAGGAACTCCTCCCCGACGGGAAGTTCAGCGGGGAGCAGGGGCGCGGCACCGACTCGGTCCTCGGGCCGTTCGCCCAGGTCGTGTACGACGACGGCGAGGGGCCCGCAGCCGTCGGCATCGGTCTCCACCGCGTCGAGCCGGGAAGCTCCCAGGCCCGCGAGGCCACCCGGTGCCCGGACCAGGTGTTCACCCCGCACGACAGTTGTGCCACCAGCACTCTGGCGGACGGGTCGAAGCTGATGCTGTTCAAAGGGTACGAGTATCCGGACCGGCGCGTGGACACCAAGTGGTGGAACGCCGTACTTGTCACGCCCCGGGGACAGCAGATCAGCGTGAGTGAGTGGAACTCGGCCGCAGAGAAGGACGAGCTCATCAGCCGGCCCGCGCCCCCGCTGTCCGCCTCGCAGCTGAAGGAACTCGCCATGGCCCCGCAGTGGCGGGCGGCCGTCGACGCCATTCCGGAGAGGACCGGGACGCCGTCCGAGGCCCCCACTGCGCAGCCGCCGCGCGTCGACGGCCCGGCGGTCCGGGAGACACTCGCCAAGCTGGTCCCCGACCGTGTCGAGGTGGTGTCGAAGGGCGGTCAGGAGGAGGGGTACGCCTATCTCGTCGTCGACGACGGCAAGGGGAAGAGCTTCGTCCAGATCAACGTCCAGCGCCGCATGCTGGATGACGCGGGCCAACTCTACGGTTCCGCCGAGACGCTGGACGACGGAACCCGGGTCGCGACCCGGCAGGGGCCGGGTGAGAAGGGCGCCGCCGGTGTCGTCATGTGGACCGTCGACATCATGCGGGCCGACGGCAGGCGTGTGGTGATCAGCGCCTTCAACACCGGCGCCCAGCACGAGGACGCCACGCGTGAGGCCCCCGCGCTGAGCATGAAGGAACTCCGCGCGATCGCCCTCAGCCCCCGGTGGGACGACCTGAACCGGCCCGAACCGACATGACCTGACCCGACCCGACCCGACCGCTAGAAGAACTCCGACCAGGGCTGGTCCCAGACCTGCTTGACGCACAGGACCAGAAAGAGGAGGCCCGCGATGACGAGCATGCTGTTGCTGAGGGCCCCGTTGCGCCATTCGCGGGGTGTGCGGGCGGAGTTGAGGAGCCAGAGCAGGGTCAGGGCGAGGAAGGGCATGAAGGCGGCGCCCAGGACGCCGTAGATGATGATGAGGCGGAAGGGCTGGCCTTCGAACAGGAGGATCATGGGTGGGAAGGTCAGCCACAGCAGGTAGGCGCGGAACGGCCAGGACTTCTCCGGGCGGCCCGACGCGATGGCCTCGCCCGTCGACGCCTTCGCCTTCCTCCGTCCGCGCGTCACGAAGTCGGCGAACATCAGGCTCACCCCGTGCCACACGCCGATCAGCGACGTGAACGACGTGGCGAAGAAGCCGATCAGGAAGAACTTCGCCGTCGCGGCGCCGTACCTGTCCTCCAGGATGTCGCTCAGCTGCACCAGGCCCTTGTCCCCCTTCTCCAGCGCGAGCCCCGCCGAGTGCAGGAGCTCGGCGCCGACGAGGAGCATCGCGACGACGAAGATGCCGGTGGTGAGGTACGCGACGCGGTTGTCGAGGCGCATCACCTTCATCCACCCCGCGTTGGTCCAGCCCTTGGCGTTGACCCAGTAGCCGTACGCGGCCAGCGTGATCGTGCCGCCGACGCCGCCGATCAGGCCCAGGGTGTAGAGGACCGAGTCGTCCGCGTCGGGAAGGACCGGGAGCAGTCCGGCGAAGGCGTCCCCGAGGTTCGGGGCCACCCTGATCGCCAGGTAGACGGTCACCACGAACATGACGCCCACCAGGACCGTCATGACCTTCTCGAAGACCGCGTACCTGTTGAACCAGACGAAGGCCAGTCCCACCAGGGCGCAGGCGATGCCCCACCACTCGAGGTCCATCACGTCCGGGAAGAGGGCCTGCAGGGGCAACGCGCTCGACGACATCGCCGCCGCGCCGTAGACGAAACCCCAGATGACGACGTAGACGCCGAAGAAGTACGTCGTCCAGCGGCCCAGACTCGCCCAGCCGTCGAACAGGGTGCGGCCGGTGGCCAGATGCCAGCGGCCCGCCGCCTCGGCGAGGGAGATCTTCACCAGGCAGCCGAGGACCGCCGCCCAGAGGAGGGTGTAGCCGAAGTTGCTGCCGGCGATGAGGGTGGCGACCAGGTCGCCGGCCCCCACACCGGTCGCGGCGACGACGATGCCGGGGCCGATGTAGCGCCAACTGGACTTACGGGGCCGGGGGCCGGGGCCCTGGAGTGGCGCCCCGGTGTCCTGGATGCTTCCCGTGTTTCCCGTGGTGTCCGCCATAAAGGTCAAGAAAGCGGACGGGTACCGACGGGGCAAGGGGGCGTGCGGGGATCTTCACCTGTTTCTTGCGAGGAGGCCCCGGCGTTCACGTCGGGGAGGAATCGCATCCGGGTGTCGCGACGTGGAGCGTCGCCGCATCCGGTCCAGGGCGTGGAGCGCCCGTACTGCTGTCGCTGTCGCTGAGGTGACGCGAACGCGTGTGCCCGTGGTCGCCGGTGGGGGTGGTGACTGTGGGATCGGGGTGCGTCTGTGCGGCTGTCGTACGTATGGTCCTTCGGAGGGTTCGGGGGGACGGAGTGTCCCGGGCGGGGCCGTGAGGGGGCGAGTGGCGCAGGTGAGGGCGGATGCGGGGGCCGGGCATGCCCGGTACACCTACCGGTTGCGCGTGTCGTCCGCTGCCCGTACCGTCCTGGCGGCGGAGTGGGACCGGTGCCGCTGGGTGTGGAACGAATGCGTCGCCAAGTCCAGGGCCGTGCACCTGCGCAACAAGTCCACAGGCCGGAAGGCCACGTGCGGTCCGGCTCAGCTCGACAGGATGCTGACCGAAGCCCGTGCCCGTACGCCGTGGCTGCGTGCGGGCTCGTCGGTGCCCCAGCAGCAGGTCATCCGCGACTTCGGCCGCTCCCGCGCCAAGGCGCACAAGGACATCAAGGAGCGCCTGCCCAGGGCGCGCCGGGCCGGGATGCCGAAGTGGAAGACCAAACGCGAGGCACTGCCGACCCTCAACTACACGAAGCGCGGGTTCCGGTTGAAGGACGGCCGGCTGCACCTGGCGGGCGGCGTCGTCCTGGCGGTGGTCTGGTCGCGGGAACTGCCGGCCGAGCCGTCCTCGGTACGCCTGTACCAGGACAGCCTCGGGCACTGGTACTGCTCGTTCGTCGTCCCCGCCCAGGTCCAGCCCCTGCCGGAGACCGGCCGCGTCCTCGGCCTCGACTGGGGCGTGAGGGAGACCGCGACCACCACGTCCGACGCGCACGACCTGCCGCACGCCGAGCACGGCAGGAAGGCCCAAACGAAGCTGGCCCGGTACGACCGGATGACGGCCCGCCGCAGGCCGAAGAAAGGAAAGCCCGCATCGAAGGGCTACCGCGAGGCGAGGAAACTGCGGGCGAAGGCCCACAAGAAGGTCGCCCGGCAGCGGGCGAACACCGGGCGCAAGTGGGCCAAGAAAGTCGTCCGCGACCACGACGTCATCGCGGTCGAGAACTTCCGCCCGAAGTTCCTGGCCAAGACCACCATGGCCCGCAAGGCAGCCGACGCCGCCATCGGCGCCACCAAGGCCGCCCTGATCGAGATGGGCCGCAAGCACGGGCGGGACATTCGTCTCGTCCATCCCGCGCACACCACGATGGACTGCGCGCACTGCGATGCGAGAGCCAAGCACGCACTGCCGCTGGGTGAGCGCACCTACACCTGCACCGCCTGCGGAACCGTGTCCCCACGGGACAAGAACTCCGCACGCGTCATGCTCGTCCGGGCTGCTCTCCACCCGGCTGGTGCCGATGGCGGAAGACCTCCTGGAGCGCTGCTCCGGGAGGCGGCCTGAGCCAGGAATCCCCTTCCTTTCAGGGAGGGGAGGATTCAACGGATGCACCTGGTCGAATGACCGACCGACATGACGGTATTGACCTGATCATGTCATACGCGCAAAATTGCGGCACCGCACACCGCACCAGGCACGTCGCCATGGACAACCCCACCTCCCACAAGGAGACTTCATGCGACTTCGCACACGCGGCAGACGCTCCGCCGTGCTCGCCGCACTCCTCGCCCTCACCCTCGCCGCGCCCGTGTCGATGACGGCCACGGAGGCCGGCGCCGACAGCGGGAAACGGGCGGCGCCTTCGGCCGACGACATCCGTCAGTACGAGATCCATCAGCACACGACTCCCGTGACCCGTACGGCGATCCAGCGGGCCGGGGTCACCGTGGACGAGGCCGACGAGGAGACGGTGGTCGTCTCCGGCCGGGCGGAACAGATCCGCACACTGCGCCAACAGGGGTACGAGGTCACGCCGTTGGGCGCCGCCCCCGACCGTTCGTCGGCCGCCGACGATCTGCGTCTGTTCGACTTCCCCTCGGCCGACTCCCGCTACCACAACTACGCCGAGATGAACGCGGAGATCGACCAACGGCTGGCGGCGTACCCGAACATCATGAGCAAGCGGGTGATCGGCCGGTCCTACCAGGGCCGGGACATCGTCGCCATCAAGATCAGCGACAACGTGACGGCGGACGAGAACGAGCCCGAGGTCCTGTTCACCCACCACCAGCACGCGCGCGAGCACATGACCGTGGAGATGGCGCTGTATCTGCTGCGCGAACTCGGCGCGGGATACGGCAGCGACTCGCGGATCACCAACATGGTCAACGGCCGGGAGATCTGGATCGTCCCGGACCTCAACCCGGACGGCGGCGAGTACGACATCGCCACCGGCTCCTACCGCTCCTGGCGCAAGAACCGGCAGCCCAACTCCGGTTCGTCGAACGTCGGCACCGACCTGAACCGCAACTGGGACTACCGCTGGGGCTGCTGCGGCGGCTCCTCCGGCTCCACGTCCTCCGAGACCTACCGGGGTTCGGCTCCCGAGTCCGCGCCCGAGGTGAAGGTCGTCGCCGACTTCGTGCGCAGCCGGGTCGTGGGGGGCGTGCAGCAGATCAAAGCGGGCGTCGACTTCCACACGTACAGCGAGCTGGTGCTCTGGCCCTTCGGCTACACCTACTCCGACACCACGACCGGGATGACGGCCGACGACCAGGCCGCCTTCCGGACGGTCGGTCAGAAGATGGCGGCGAGCAACGGCTACACGGCCCAGCAGTCCAGCGATCTGTACATCACGGACGGGTCGATCGACGACTACCTGTGGGGCACCCACAAGATCTTCGGTTACACCTACGAGATGTATCCGCGGTCCTCGTCGAGCGGCGGTTTCTACCCGCCCGACGAGGTCATCGAGCGGGAGACGTCCCGCAACCGGGATGCCGTCCTGCAGCTCCTGGAGAACGCGGACTGCATGTATCGCTCCATCGGCAAGGCGGCGCAGTACTGCGGCTAGCGCGGCCTGACCGCGTAGCCGCGGAGCGGCGCCGCCCGCCGTGAGGAGGGGTGGCGCCTACTCCACTGAGGCGACGTCCGGCTTGGACTTGTCCTTGCCGGCGTCCGACTCGGGCTCGTCCTTGTCGGCGTCCGACTCGGGCTCGTCCGCGTCGTCGGACGAGTCCACTTCGGCGCCAGGCTTGGGCTTGTCCGTGCCTGCCTCCGGCTTGGACTCCCCGGCGTCGGCGCCCGCGTCAGACGCGTTCGCATCGGAAACGTCCGTATCGGAAACGTCCACGTCGGACGTCTCCGGCTCGGCTGCCCCGTCGTCGAAGTACGCGTCCAGGACCGCGTCCAGTTCCGTGTCCCACGTGGCGAAGCAGCCGCGGGACGTGGCCTCGATCTCCAGCGGGTACCAACGGCGTTCCGTGGTGTGGACGGTGACCGTGTACCGCTTGCCGAATCGGGCGGTCTCCGTCTCCACCGCACCGATCTCGTCCCAGCGGAACTCGCACGCCTGGTCGTCCAGCCGGAGCCGTACGCCGCTGTGATCGGCGACGATCTCGGCGCGACGGTCGGACGCCTCGAAGACGGGGCCGTCGGGGACGGGCTCCGCCTCGGAGGAGCCCGCAGCCTCGGACTTCTCCAGCGAGGGCGAGGTCGCCTTCGCGGACGCCGTCCCGGCCTCCGGCTCCTTCTTCGTCGCCGGTTCCTTCCCCGATTCCGTGGCCGGGTCCGCGTCCGTCTCGGGCGCCGCGTCCTCCGGCTCCGAGGCGGGCTCCGTGTCCTCGCGTTCCTCCTCGCCCTTCGCGTCCTTCACGTCCGCCTTGCGGTCGGAGGTGCCGGACACGGGTGCGGTGAGCCCGGGGATGAAGGCCGGGTCGAATCCGGCGCCTTCCAGGGGCTGGGGCTGGCTGCTCGAACCTATGCGCTGCTCCACACCGGATGAGTATGGTCGACGATCCTGTGTGGAGCACAGCCAGCCCCTCACTTCGTTATCAGACGCCTACATGCGCCCCACCGTTCGTACGAATCGGACGATGATCCGACAGGAGTCGCGGGCCGGCGTCAGACGAACAGGCTGAGTGCCGCCGCGACCACGAAGCCCGCGACCGACAGGACGCTCTCCAGCACCGTCCATGTCTTCAGCGTGTCCCGCTCGCTGATGCCGAAGTACTTGGCGACCATCCAGAAGCCGCCGTCGTTGACGTGCGAGGCGAAGATGGAGCCCGCCGAGATCGCCATGATGACCAGGGCCACGAACGCCTGCGAGTGGTCCCCCTCGGACAGCAGCGGGGCGACGATGCCCGCCGTCGTGACGATCGCCACCGTTGCCGAGCCCTGCGCGACCCTGAGCACCACGGAGATCAGGTACGACAGGACGATCACCGGCAGGCCGACGTCGTTGAACGTGTCGGACAGCGCCTGGGCGACACCGCTCCCCTTGAGGACCGCGCCGAAGACACCGCCGGCTCCGACGACCAGCAGGATGTTGCCGACCGGCTTCAGCGAGGACGTCGAGACGGTCTCCAGGGACTTGCGGGACCAGCCGCGCCGGATGCCGAGCAGGTAGTACGCCATGAACAGGGCGAGGGTGAGCGCGACGAACGGGTGGCCGAAGAACTCCACGACCGAGCGCAGTGTGGACTCGTCCAGGGCGATCGAGGAGAACGTCGAGGCGAGGATCAGGATGAGCGGCGTACCGATGATGCCGAGGACGGTGCCGAGCGGCACAGGCGTCTCACGCGGAGCCACGCCTGCGGCGCGCTGCTCGTCGAGGACGGCCTGACGGGACTCCTCGGCGGCCTCGACCATGTCCTGCGGTACGGCGACGAAGATCCGCTTGCCGATCCAGGCGGAGTAGACCCAGGCGGCGACGACGGCCGGGAGGCCGGTGACGACGCCCATGAGGATGACCCAGCCGAGGTCGACGTCGAGCAGTCCGGCGGCGGCCACCGGGCCGGGGTGCGGGGGCAGGAAGGCGTGGGTGACGGACAGGCCCGCGAGCAGGGGCAGGCAGTAGAGCAGGATCGACTTGCCGGAGCGTTTGGCGGCGGCGTACACGATCGGCGCGAGGACGAAGATGCCGACGTCGAAGAAGACCGGGATACCGAAGATCAGGCCGGTGAGGCCCATGGCGAGCGGGGCCCTCTTCTCGCCGAACAGGCCGAGCAGCCGCGATGCCAGTACCGCGGCGCCGCCGCTGACCTCGAGGATCGCGCCGAGCATGGTGCCGAGACCGATGATGATCGCGACATGGCCGAGGATGCCGCCCATGCCGGACTCGATGGTGGACACCGCGTCCGAGCGCTGGACCGTGCCGAAGAGTTCGGTGACCGACAGGCCGGCCATCAGGCCGACGGCTATGGAGACGCCGAGCAGGGCGACGAACGGCTGGAGCCGGACCTTGATGATCAGGAAGAGAAGCAGGGCGATACCGATGGCGGCGACGGTCAGCAGACCGGCGGTGCCGTCGATGAGAAGGAGCAGCCCGCCGGTGTGCGGGGGCGTCCCGGCCGCCGCGTCGGCGGCGAGCGAAAGGGATGGTGGGGACATTCGGGGGTCCTCTGCTTGAGCGCATAAAGCTTTCGGGCATGGGGGATCGCGGCACGGCGTCCCAGGGGTGGCGGACGCCGTGCCGTGGCATACGGGGTGCGGGGTGGTGACCGAAAAGGTGAGGGGTGAGGGGTGAGCGCGCGTCAGCCCAGTACGGCCAGGGCGTCGATCTCGATGAGGAGCCCTGCGGGCAGGCCGACGTAGACGGTCGTGCGCGCGGCGGGCGGCTGGGTGAGGCCCTGCTCCTCGAAGTAGGTGTTGTAGATGCCGTTCATCTCGGCGAAGTGGTCCACGTCGGTGAGGTAGACGCGGATCATCATCGCGTCGTCCCAGGTCGCGCCGCCCTCTTCGAGGATCGCCTTGACGTTGGCGAGGGTCTGGAGGGTCTGCTCGCGCAGGGTGGGGCCGGCGGGCGTGGGCGGCCTGCCCTCCTCGGCGGGCAGGAACCCGACCTGGCCGGCGACCTGGAGGATGTTGCCCTTGCGCACGCCGTGGGAGAACTTCGCGGGCGGGGTGGTGTGCGTGCTGGGGGTGAGGGCGACTTTCTCGGTTTTCTCGGTCATGCGGGGCGGTCCTTCGCTGGGGTCGTTGGAGTCACTGGAGTTCTGCCGGAGTCCGGCCGGAGTACTCGCCGCTGATCGCGTCCGCGGTGCGGCGGACCAGCGGGAGCAGGGTGAGGAGTTCGTCGGCGGTGACGACGACGTTCGGCGCGGAGACCGACATCGCTGCGACCACCCGGCCGTCGGCGCCGCGGATCGGCGCGGCGACGCAGTTGATGGACTCCTCGTGGCCGCCGAGGTCGGTGGCCCAGCCCTGTTCGCGCACCTTCTCCAGCTCGCGCAGGAACGCGGCCGGGCCCGGCGTCGAACGGGACGTGTACAGGGGGTAGTCGAGCTTCTCCGCGAGGGCGCGGCGCTCGTGTTCGGGCAGGTCGGCGAGGAGCAGCTTGGCCACGGCGGCGACGGTGATGGCGACGGGCTTGCCGATCCGCGAGTACATGCGGACCGGGTAGCGGCTCTCCACCTTGTCGATGTAGAGGACCTCGTTCTCCTCGTGGACGGCGAGGTGCACGGTGTGGCCGCACTGCTCGTTGAGGCGGACGAGGTGGGGGTGGGCGATCTCCCGGACGTCGAGGTTCTCCATCGCCTCCTGGGCGAGGGCGAAGAGGCGGGCGCCGAGCCGGTAGCGCTGGTCGGACTGGCGGTAGACGAGTCCGTGCCCGTGCAGGGTGCGCAGCAGCCGCAGGGCGGTGGACTTGTGCACGCCGAGCCGGTCGGCGACCTGCCCGAGGTCGGCGGGGCCTTCGGCGAGCAGCGGCAGGATGCTCAGTGCGCGGTCGACGGTCTGGCTCATGGGGTGCGTACCTCCTCCTCGGCCCGGTCCGCGCCCGCGTCCGTGTGCGCGCCCGCGGTGGCGGTCTCGGTCCAGCCGGGGCCGAGACGCAGTCTCCCCCACGCCGTGTCGTCCAGGGCGGCCAGCCGGTCGGCCAGGTCACGGGCGGGGGGTGTGGCGAGGTCGCCGGGGACGGTGAGGGCGGCGGCGGCCATGAGGTGGCCGTGCCGGAGCCGGTCCCGTACGGGCAGGGCGCGCAGGGTGGCGGAGAGAAATCCGGCGGCGAAGGCGTCGCCGGCGCCTACCGTTGCCACGATGTCGACGGTGAGGGCGGGGACGAAGGTGGCCGGTGCCGGTGCGGGCCGGGCGTGGGTCGCGCAGCCCCGCGCTGACGGGGTGCCGCCCGCACCCACCCTCCCCCCAGCGGCACGACTGCCCGCGGATGTGCGGTGGAAGGCCGTGGCTCCCCGTGCGTCTTGCTTGACCACCAGGACCTCCGGCTCGGGCAACGCCTCGCGGATCGACGACGGGCCGCCCTTGATGCCCCAGGCGGACTCGGCCTCGTCCTCTCCCACGAAGACGATGTCGGCCCCTCGGGCCAGTTCCAGCAGCACCTCGGGGCCGTGGGCGTCTCTGTCGCGCCACAGTCCGGGCCGGTGGTTGACGTCGAAGGAGACGAGCGGACGGCCGGGGCGACGGGCGGTCAGCTCCCGTACGAGGTCCAGGCAGCCGGCGGAGAGGGCGGCGGTGATACCGGACAGGTGCAGGACGCGGGCGGCGCGGGCGGCGGCCAGATCGACGGTGGCGGTGGTCATCGCGGAGGCCGCGGAGCCCGCCCGGTAGTAGGCGACCTCGTGGGCGTCGGTGCCGCGGTCGCCGGCGGTGCGGAAGTAGATGCCGGTGGGGCGGTGCGGGTCGCGGCGGACGGACGACACGTCGACGCCGTACTCCCCGATCGCCCGCAGGAGGTGGTCGCCGAAGCCGTCCTGGCCGACCGCGCTGATCCAGCGTGCCGAGTGGCCGGCCGCCGCGAGGACGCAGACGGTGTTGGACTCCGCGCCGCCGATGCCGCGGTCGAAGGAGGGGACATCGGCAAGGGGGCCCGGCCGGGAGGGCAGGAACGTCACCATGGACTCGCCCAGCGCGACCACATCGACGGTCTCCACGACGTCGGGGGCGGTGCGGGGTCCGGTGGCGGTCACGGTGGGGTGGCTCCTCGGTGCGACGGGGTCGGGCGATGCCGGTGGTGCGGGACGGGTGGCGCCGGTGGTGCGGGACGGGTGGCGCGGGGCCGGGTGGGTACGGATCGTCGGTGTCCGCCCGCATTGTCCTCGTCGGCCGCCGGGAACCGGTTCCATTGACCCCGTGTGGCCGAGATGTTAGACAGCGGTAAGCGATATACGCAACGGGTGTTGCAGAGGATGCAACATGCCAGATCAGGGAGGCTTTGATGGTCCTCGACCCCGGCTCCGACGCCTACACGCAGCTCACGGAGGAACGCGTCGACCACCGTTTCAAGGGCCTCCCGCCGGACGCCGACGGGCTGACCGTCGGCGAGCTGGCCGCCCAGCGCCGGAACCTGTTCACCGGAGGTTTCACCACCCCGGTGCTCGCACTGTCCGCCGAGCGCCTGGAGCACAACCTGAAGCTGATGGAGACGTACGCGGTCCGGCACGGCCTCGCCTTCGCCCCGCACGGCAAGACGTCCATGGCCCCGCAGCTCTTCCGGCGCCAGATCGAGCACGGCGCCTGGGGCATCACGCTCGCGGTGCCGCACCAGGTGCGGGTGGCGCGGGCGTTCGGCGTGCGGCGGGTGTTCCTCGCCAACGAGCTGGTGGACGCGGCGGCCCTGCGGTGGATCTCCGGTGAGCTGGACGCCGACCCCGGCTTCCGGTTCGTCTGCTACGTCGACTCCGTGCGCGGTGTCGAGCTGATGGACGCGGCCCTCGCCGGGTCCGCCCGCCCGGTGGACGTCGTGGTCGAACTCGCCGGGGGCGAGGGCGCGCGGACCGGGGTGCGGACGGAGGCGGAGTGCGCCGCCGTCGCCGACGCGGTGGCGGGTGCGCGCGGTCTGCGGCTGGTCGGGGTCGCCGGGTACGAGGGCGAGGTGCCGGACGCCGACCCGGAGCGGGTGCGGGCGTGGCTGCGGCGCCTGGCGGCCCTGGCGGTGGACTTCGACAAGGCCGGGCGGTTCGCGGGCCTCGACGAGATCGTGGTGAGCGCGGGCGGCAGCGCCTGGTTCGACGCGGTCGCCGACGTCTTCGCGGAGATCCCCGAACTCTCCCTGCCCGTACTGAAGTTGCTGCGCTCGGGGGCGTACGTCTCGCACGACGACGGGCACTACCGCAAGCTGACCCCGTTCAACCGGGTACCGGAGGAAGGCGCGTTGGAACCGGCGTTCCGGCTGTGGACGCAGATCGTGTCCCGGCCGTCCGCCGAGCAGGCCTTCGCCAACGCGGGCAAGCGGGACGCGGCCTACGACCTCGACCTGCCGTTCGCCCAGGTGGTCCGCCAAGGCGGCACGGAGCGCCCGGCGGCCGGGATCTCGGTCGTCTCCCTCTCCGACCAGCATGCCTGGCTGCGTACCGCCGCGGAGGCCGATCTGGAGGTCGGCGACTGGCTGGGCCTCGGGCTCTCCCACCCGTGCACCTCCTTCGACAAATGGGTACTCATTCCCGTGGCGGAGGCGGACGGCACGGTGGTCGACTACATCCGTACGTTCTTCTAGGCCCGCACTTCGCGGGTCACCCGTTAGTGAAGGCTCAGCGCATGATCACCGACCGGTTCCCGCCGCGATCGGTTGCCCGATGACCATCACGCCGCCGGGCCGACCGCCCGTGGACCGATCCCGATCACTTGATCTTCACGATCGAGGGACCCGCGAAGTACGGGTCTAGGAGGCCGTGGCATGGAAGAGCTCGTCATCCGGGATGCCGACGTCGTGGACGGCTCCGGCGACAGCGCGTACCGCGCGGATGTGGTCGTCGACGGCGGCCGTATCGTCTCGATCGTGAAGGAAGCGGCGGCAGCGGGCTGTCAGCGCCCGAAGGCCCGCCACGAACTGGACGCGGAGGGGCTGGTCCTCTCCCCCGGCTTCATCGACATGCACGCCCACAGCGATCTGGCGCTGCTGCGCGACCCCGACCACAGCGCCAAGGCCGCGCAGGGCGTCACCCTCGAGGTGCTGGGCCAGGACGGCCTGTCGTACGCGCCGGTCGACGACCGCACGCTCGGCGAGGTCCGCCGCGCGATCGCCGGGTGGAACGGCGGCGGGGACGACATCGACTTCGACTGGCGGTCGGTGGGCGAGTACCTGGACCGGCTCGACCGTGGCATCGCGGTCAACGCCGCGTACCTGATCCCGCAGGGCACGGTCCGCGCGCTCGTCGTCGGCTGGGAGGACCGGGAGGCCACCCCCGCCGAGCTGGACCGGATGCGCCAACTGGTCGCCGAGGGCATGGAGCAGGGCGCGGTCGGCATGTCGTCGGGGCTGACGTACACGCCCGGCATGTACGCCAAGGACGCCGAACTCACCGAACTGTGCCGGGTGGTGGCCCGGTACGGCGGCTACTACTGCCCGCACCACCGCTCCTACGGCGCGGGCGCGCTCCAGGCGTACGAGGAGATGGTGACGCTCACCCGGGAGGCGGGCTGCCCGCTGCACCTGGCGCACGCGACGATGAACTTCGGTGTGAACAAGGGCAGGGCGCCCGAGCTGCTGGCACTGCTGGACGACGCGCTCGCCGCCGGCGCCGACATCAGCCTCGACACATACCCGTACACGCCGGGCTGCACCACGCTGGTCGCCATGCTGCCGAGCTGGGCGGGCGAGGGCGGCCCGGAGGAGACCCTCAGGCGGCTCGCGGAGGACGCGACGGCCGAGCGGATCCGGCACCACCTGGAGGTCACCGGCTCGGACGGCTGCCACGGTGTGCCCATCGAGTGGGACACCATCGAGATCTCCGGGGTGGGCGACCCCGCGCTCGGCGAGTACGTGGGCCGCACGGTCCAGGAGTCGGCCGCGCTGCGCGGCGAGAGCCCGTGGGCCCTCGCCCGCGAGCTGCTGCTCAAGGACAGGCTGGCCCCCTCGATCCTCCAGCACGTCGGCCACGAGGAGAACGTACGGGAGATCATGCGGCACCGGGTGCACACCGGCGGCTCGGACGGCATCCTCCAGGGCGCCAAGCCGCACCCGCGCGCGTACGGCACCTTCCCGCAGTATCTCGGGCGGTACGTACGGGAGTTGGGCGTACTGTCGCTGGAGGAGTGCGTCGCGCGTCTGACGTCCCGGCCGGCCGCCCGGCTGCGGCTCGCGGACCGCGGGCTGGTCCGCGAGGGCTACCGGGCGGACCTGGTGCTCTTCGATCCGGAGACAGTGGCCGCCGGCTCCACCTTCGAGCAGCCCCGGACGCTGCCGACGGGCATCCCCTACGTGCTGGTCGACGGGCGGTTCGTGATCGAGGACGGGCGGCGCACCGACGTACTGGCGGGACGGGCGGTCCGCAGGTCACCCCGCTGACCTCCCGCCCGGTCCCGCTCGCGTCCGATCCGCCTCGCGCCCGGCCCACCTCGCGTCCGGTCCGGCCGGCCCTTCGCCTACGGCTTGGGCAGGGTGCAGCCGCTCGCGCCGAGGTCGAGCCTGCTGCCCGCGCCGAAGCACGCGGTGAACGGGTAGGTCTGCTGGGCGTAGTTGATTCCCTGGCGGACTGTGACGGCACCGTTCGCGTCGACCTCGCACGGGTTGTTGACCGTGCAGCGCGCGCCGTCCTCGTTGCCGGTGTTGTTGACGGCGACCACCTTGCCGGTGGCGACGTCGACGACCGGTGAGCCGGAGGTGCCGCCGATGGTGTCGCAGGCGGGGGTGTACCGGACCGAGTCCTTCCAGGTCCAGTTCCCCTCCTTCAGCCGGTAGGCGAATCCGTCGACGGAACAGGTGTAGATCCGCTTCCAGTACCCGGAGACCACGCTGATGGCGGTGCCGGCGGCCGGGCGGGCGCTGTCGAGGGTGAGCGGGTCGATGCCGTACGTGCTCTTGATCTGCGCGTAGCTGGTGCTGAGCCGGTAGACCGCCGCATCGGTGTCGGTCATGGTCGCGTAGACGAGCCGGTTGGCGCGCAGGGTGGCGACCCGGGTGCCGGCGGAGTTGAGCAGTCCGAAGGTACGGCTGGACGCCCGGTCGACGAGGACCTCGCCGGCCGCGGGGAAGCCGCTCTCCAGGCAGTGACCGTTGGTGAGCACCAGCGCGGGGTCGCTGCTCGCCGACTGGGGCAGGCGGACGACGGAGCCCGAGCAGTTGCTCAGCGAGACGGTGCCCGCGAAGTTCACCGCGGCGGCCTTCGGCCCGGTGAGACCGGACAGAGTGTCCGCCGCGGTGCCGGCGATGCCGTCGACGAGGTCGAGCACCGCGGTCGAACCCGAACCCGTGCCCGCACCGGTACCCGTGGCCGTGTCCGTGTCCGCGCCCGTGGGGGTGGGCGCGGCGGCGACCGCGGGGGTGACGCCCGCCCCGGCCAGGGCCAGGGCACAGAGCGCGACGACGAGAGATTTTCTCATGTGGGGGTCCCCTCCTGCGACGAATCCTGCGAAAGGCGGCGGATTCCTCCGGTCACCCACAGGATTGATTGACATGCACATTGTCAGTACGTCACAACCGGGGGACAAGACGCTGTTTCAGGCCTTCCGGCCGGAAGGTTCCGCCGCCCGGACCACCCTCCCCGCGCAGGCGGCAGGAGAGGCGCCCGCGACGGGGAGGCCCGGTGTGGAGGTGATGGAGGCGGCTTCCGCGGCGGCTTCAACGGCGACACCCGGGGCCGCTCCCAGGACAGCCTCCGGAACCACTTCCGGGACCACTTCCGGGGCGAGCCGCCGGACACACCACCCGAACCGGAGCACCCCACGTGGCGGATCACACGCCGCAAACGGCATTACCGGGCCGTAAACTCCCAGCATGCAGGTGATCCAGTCGACCAAGCTCGCCAACGTCTGTTACGAGATCCGGGGCCCGGTGCTCGAGGAGGCGATGCGGCTGGAGGCGGCCGGGCACCGCATCCTCAAGCTCAACACCGGCAATCCGGCCGCGTTCGGGTTCGAGTGCCCGCCCGAGATCCTGGAGGACGTCCTTCGCAACGTGTCGTCGGCGCACGGCTACGGCGACGCGAAGGGACTGCTGGCCGCACGCCGGGCGGTCGTGATGCACAACCAGACCCTCGGCATCGAGACCGACGTCGAGCACGTCTACATCGGCAACGGCGTCTCCGAGCTGATCGTGATGGCGATGCAGGCGCTGCTCGACGACGGGGACGAGGTACTGGTCCCTTCGCCGGACTATCCGCTGTGGACGGCGGCCGTCGCCCTGTCCGGCGGTACGGCGGTGCACTACCGCTGCGACGAGCAGTCCGACTGGATGCCGGACCTCGCCGACATCGAACGCAAGGTCACCGACCGCACCAAGGCGATCGTCATCATCAACCCGAACAACCCGACCGGCGCGGTCTACGACGAGGCGATGGTCAGGGGCCTGACCGACATCGCCCGCCGGCACAACCTGCTGGTCTGCTCGGACGAGATCTACGACAGGATCCTCTACGACGGCGCCACGCACACCCCCACCGCCTCGATCGCCCCCGACCTGCTCACCCTCACCTTCAACGGCATGTCGAAGGCGTACCGGGTGGCCGGATACCGGGTGGGCTGGATGGCGATCTCCGGGCCCCGCGCGCACGCCGACTCCTACCTCGAGGGCCTGACGATCCTGGCGAACATGCGCCTGTGCGCGAACATGCCGGGCCAGCACGGAGTGGTCGCGGCGCTCAGCGGACGCCAGACGATCAACGACCTGGTGCTACCGGGCGGCCGACTGCGCGAACAGCGGGACGTGGCGTACGAGCTGCTGACCCAGATCCCGGGCGTGACCTGTGTGAAGCCGAAGGGGGCGCTGTACCTCTTCCCGCGCCTCGACCCCAATGTCTTCAAGATCAAGGACGACCGGCAGATGGTCCTCGACCTGCTGCGCAGCGAGAAGATCATGGTCGTGCACGGCACGGGCTTCAACTGGTCCGAGCCCGACCACTTCCGGGTGGTGACCCTGCCGTCGGCCGACGACCTGAGGGACGCGGTGGGCCGGATCGCCCGCTTCCTGGACGGTTACCACCAGCCCTGACCGGCGCCCGGCCCGAAATCGCACGGACGCGATGCACCCCGTTCCCGTCGGCGCCGTGGACGGGCACATCGGCACCCTCACCCTGCGTGTTCACTCTGTCCGATTCTGTCAACCGCTCAACTTTAGACGAATTCTAAGCTAGGATGGGTTCCTGTTAGTTCTAGGAGGCCATCCATGTATGAACCGATCCGCACCAAGTCGGTCCACCGCACGATGGCCGGCACTCCTCACGACTTCCCCCGCCGCTCCCGCGAGGAAGAGCTGGACACTCAGCTCGCGGGCCATCTCGACGCACTGCTCGCCGTCACCGACGAGCTGCGTGTCGCGGCACCCTCGGCCGATCTGGACACCGCGGCCGAGCGGCTCGCCGAGCAGGTGACCCGCCTGCGGGGAGGACGTAAGCCGGCCCGCGCGTCGGCGACCACCAGCGGGAGCGCGCCCTGCGTCACCGCCCTGCACCGACAGGCGCACGCCCTCGCGGGCCGCGCCCTGGTCGTCGCCGCGTCCCGCGCCGACACGGTGGCCGCGATCCTGGCCGCCGAGCGGATGGACGCGCACACCGCGGCCCTCGAGTCACGCGAACTCGCGGCCCGCTGAGCCCCACCCCCGGGGCTCCCGCCAACGGCCCCGGTCCGCGTGCACCCACAGCGAGGCGCGGACCGGGCGCCTCGCACCGCCCCCAGCCGAAGGGGCACTCCGCGCAGTCCGCCCGAAGTGCCCCTTCGCCGTTTCCCCTCGGGATCAGCTCGCGTCCGCGGAATCAGCCCGCGTACTCCGACGCGCCCGCCGTGCGGCGGATCTCCGGCAGCGCCGAGTAGAGCGCGACGCCCGGACAGAGCGTGGCGAAGCCGTCGCGGTGGCCGGAAATCGTGTTCAGCGTGGCCTTGTCGCCGTTCTTCCAGACTCCGGTGTCAGCCGCGGCGGTGAGTGTCACCTTCGCCTCCGGGTCGACGCCGTACAGGCCGAGCTTCCAGGCGGAGAGGTCGGCGATCGCCTGCTTGGCCGCGGGGGTCGGCGTGCCGCCGTTCTCGTAGTCGCCGAGCAGCGAGATGCCCGACGAGTAGCCGTTGAAGCCGTAGGTGTGAGCGCCCCGGACGGGCTTGCCGGTGCCGCCCGCGCGGCCCTCGAAGACCGTTCCGCACTTGTCGACGAAGAAGTTGTAGCCGATGTCGCTCCAGCCGTTGGTCTCCACGTGGTACGTGAGAATCGCCCGGATGATGGCGGGCGAGTCGGCGCACTCGTAGCTGTTCGTCCCGGCGGTGTGGTGCACGAAGACCGCGTCGGCCTTGTCCACGATCAAGGGGAAGCTTCACTGACAGCCGATCGCAGCCCGGTCCAGCAGCTGCGCCGCCCACTGTCAGTGGCCAGCCCTAGGATCGCGCCAGATTCATGACCGAGGGGGGCGACTGAGCCGCCCCTCCGTGACCGACCGCTTCCCTGTCTTCAACCGACCGGAGAACACCGTTGTCCTCTCTACATGACTTCGCGACCTGGGAGCCGCTGCTGCGGCTCGTGCGGGCGTCCAACGCGGAGCAGCTTGCCGCGCCGAGTGGTTTCGTTACGGGTCATATCAGCCTCGGCAGTTGGAGCGTGCCGGTGCAACGGCCACGCCCTGTGCCGTGGCGTGCCTCCCAGGTGGAGGACGTGCAGGACGAGTTCACCGCCGTGGAGCGTGTGCAGGCCGCCCTCAAGGCCGACGGCGCGAACGGTGTCTCGTTCATGGTGGAGACGGCACCGGGCGGAAAGACCCTGCTCCATATCGTCGAGCCGGGCCCTGCCGTGGAGCCCGGCTTCATGAGCCCCTTCGTGGGTGCCCTGCTCCTGGTCGACGACGCCGTCCCCGAACCCTGGCGGCGCCTGCCCGAGATGGTGCCGGGCGCGGCGCCGGCCCCGTCGGCGGACCCGGCGCTGCTGGAGCGCACCCTCCGCGAGCGGCTCCCCGACGCCATCGGTGCCACCGAGACGGAGATCGCGGAGACGGAAGCCCGCCTCGGCATCCCACTGCCCGACGAACTCAAGGCGCTCTACCGCGTGACCCGGGCACGTTGGCAGGACTGGAGCGGCGACTACGAGACGGCGGAGCGCCATGGCGACGCGGTCGGCTGCGAGCTGTTCTCCCTGGACGGGCTGTACATCGCGGACGCGCGGTCCCGTCCGTGCCCCTGGCAGTTCGCCGCCACGGACGCGGTCGTCACCCCGTCGGACGCCGCCGTGCAGGGCCTGGTCGGCTCGCCCGGCTGGATCGTCTTCGGCGACAACGGCGGCGGCGACCGGCTGGCCCTCGACCTGACACCGGGCCCGGGTGGACACACCGGGCAGGTCATCGTGATCGACCACGAGCGGAACGTCGGCGCCGGACTGCGCGCAGACTCCCTCACCGACATGGTGCTCAACCGCCCCGACGGCTGGTACTCGGGCCGTGACGCGGACAGCCCGCCGGTGGTGGCCCGGGTGAACGTCCGCAGTCTGGACAGTGTGGAGGCCGCCGCCCATCCCGAGCTGGAGGTGCTCGGCATCGGCGTGTGGGAGGGCGAGCCGCTCAGCCTCGCCCCGGTCGTCGGGCTCCCCCGTCTGCGGACCCTCACCGTCTACCCGGGGACGCTGGCCGACCCCCTGGAGATCGCCGGGCTGACCGGTCTGGAGTACCTGAGCCTCGGCCCCGAGGAGTGGCGCGTGCTGCTCGACGCGGGCGCTGTGCCACGGAGCCTGTCGGCGGCCGCCATCGAGGTGTGGGGCGGACAGCACCCGCTTCCGTTCCTGGCCCTCGCGAACGAGCTCCTCGCCCTGTGGGACCGTCCCTTGATCACCCGGACCGTCCTCGAAGCCGGCCTGGACACCGGCCGGAGGGCTGGGGGCATCCGGTGAGCGACGGCGGAGTGGAGGAGATGTGGGCGGCGCTGCCCGCCTACAAGGTCGAGATCGGTACCGAGCCGCTGGACCGGCCGGCGCGGGACTCGTTGGGCGGGTGGCCTTTCCTCGACGACGACCAGGAGTGGCCGCGGTGCTTCTGCGGCGACCGGATGGCGTTGTTCTTCCAACTGGATCTGCCGGACGACGTCGAGTTCTTCGGCGGAGAACACCTGTCGGTCTTCCACTGCGCCCACCACAACGACGCGTCCGACCCGGTGACGGCCGACGACCGCCTCGTGCCGCGGTTCTGGGAGGTTCCGCAGCCGCCGTTCCCGGGCGCGTTCTGGCGGGTGCTGCTGCAGCGTGACCCGGGGGCCGGAAGCGGAGCCCGAACCGGCCGTACGCGCCCTGCCCCTGTCCCTGCGGCCCTTCGTGGACACCCCGGAGGGGCCGTTCAAAGCGCATTTCAAGGTGGGTGGTACGGCGTCCTGGGCGCAGTACCCCGAGTACTACCGGTGCGCGTGCGGCGTGGAGATGGCTTTCGTCTGCCAGATACCGGAGGGCTGGGAGTTCGGCGTCCGCCCCGGGGCCTACGGGCGCCATACGGGCGAAGGCCTGTCGTCGCCCTGTCCCGCCGGGGCGGGCGGGAGGGTGACGACAGGCCCAGGGCCCCGCACGCCGTTGTACGGGGCCTCGCCTGCCTGTCCCGCGGCCGGTCGTGACGATCGCTGGTCAGGGCATCCCATCCCAACCGGCCGCGGAGTCTTTGCGGGCGCTCAGCCCAGGCGCTGCACCAGGGCGCGGTACTGGTCCCACAGCTCGGTGGGTGTGTGGTCGCCGAAGGTGTTGAGGTGATCGGGGACCAGGGCGGCCTCCTCGCGCCACACCTCCTTGTCGACGCTGAGCAGGAAGTCCAGGTCCGCGTCGGCCAGTTCGAGGCCGTCCGTGTCGAGGGCCTCCCGGGTCGGCAGGACGCCGATCGGGGTCTCGACGCCGTCCGCCTTGCCCGTCAGGCGCTCCACGATCCACTTCAGGACGCGGCTGTTCTCGCCGAAGCCGGGCCAGACGAACATGCCCTCGTCGTTCTTGCGGAACCAGTTGACGTAGTAGATCTTCGGCAGCTTGGACTGGTCCTTGTCCTTCGCCACGTCGATCCAGTGGCCCATGTAGTCGCCCATGTTGTAGCCGCAGAACGGCAGCATGGCGAAGGGGTCGCGGCGCAGCTCACCGACCTTGCCCTCGGCGGCGGCGGTCTTCTCGGAGGCCACGTTGGCGCCGAGGAAGACGCCGTGGTTCCAGTCGAAGGACTCCGTGACCAGCGGTACGGCGGTGGCGCGGCGGCCGCCGAAGAGGATCGCGGAGATCGGCACGCCCTTGGGGTCCTCCCACTCGGGCGCGATGATCGGGCACTGCGCGGCAGGCGTGGTGAAGCGGGCGTTGGGGTGGGCGGCGGGCGTGCCGGACTCGGGCGTCCAGTCGTTGCCCTTCCAGTCGGTCAGGTGGGCCGGGGTCTCCTCCGTCATGCCCTCCCACCACACGTCGCCGTCGTCGGTGAGAGCGACGTTGGTGAAGATGGAGTTGCCCCACAGGGTCTTCATCGCGTTGGCGTTGGTGTGCTCGCCGGTGCCGGGCGCGACGCCGAAGAAGCCGGCCTCGGGGTTGATCGCGTAGAGGCGGCCGTCCTCGCCGAACCGCATCCAGGCGATGTCGTCGCCGATCGTCTCGACGGTCCAGCCGGAGACCGTGGGCTCCAGCATGGCGAGGTTGGTCTTGCCGCAGGCGCTGGGGAAGGCCGCGGCGACGTACTTGGATTCACCGGTGGGCGGGGTGAGCTTGAGGATCAGCATGTGCTCGGCGAGCCAGCCCTCGTCGCGGGCCATGACGGAGGCGATGCGCAGGGCGTAGCACTTCTTGCCGAGCAGGGCGTTGCCGCCGTAGCCGGAGCCGTAGGACCAGATCTCGCGGTCCTCGGGGAAGTGCGAGATGTACTTGGTCCGGTTGCAGGGCCAGGGCACGTCCTCCTGGCCGGGCTCCAGGGGAGCGCCGACGGAGTGCACGGCCTTGACGAAGAAGCCGTCGTCGCCGAGTTCGTCCAGGACGTCCTGGCCCATGCGGGTCATGGTGCGCATGGAGACGGCGACGTACGCGGAGTCGGTGATCTCGACACCGATCGCGGACAGCGGTGAGCCGAGGGGGCCCATGCAGAAGGGCACCACGTACAGGGTGCGGCCCTTCATGGAGCCGCGGAAGACGCCCTTCTCACCGGTGAAGATCTCCCTCATCTCGCCGGGGGCCTTCCAGTGGTTGGTGGGCCCGGCGTCCTCCTCCTTCTCGGAGCAGATGAAGGTGCGGTCCTCGACGCGGGCGACGTCGCTGGGGTCGGAGGCCGCGTAGTAGGAGTTGGGGCGCTTGATCGGGTCGAGTTTGCGGAACGTGCCCTTGTCGACCAGTTCCTCGCTCAGCCGCTGGTACTCGGCCTCGGAACCGTCGCACCAGACCACATGGTCCGGCTGGGTCAGCTCGGCGATCTCGTTGACCCAGGAGATGAGTCCCTGGTGGGTGGTGGGGACGCTGGGAGCCGCGATGTCGCGCGCCACGATTGCTCCTAAGTGAGGGTTCTTTGTCTGGAGGGCCCCGTGGGGGCTGCGGCCCGGATACTTCACGGTGGAATCCTGGGCGCTCATCCGGTGCCGACCGCACTCATTTGATCCTCTGATGCGAGTGCCCATCTGTCCAGGGGGTCTCACATGTGAGCAGAGTGATGATGGCCACTGTCTCCCGGAAGGGCGTGTGTGCCCGCCGGGTCTCTTTGCGGGCACATTGCGTTCGTCCGACCATCTCTTCACCGCCTTGTCCACGACTCCCTCGCGGCTCCCCTGCGCGGCCACGGGATGCGCCAGGGGGCGTACTGGCGAGTACCCCACGTGAGAGGATGGCAACTTCGGCAGGGTCGATTCCGGTGCACCGACCTGTAACTTACGGTTCCGTAGGTACGATGGCGGTCATGACAGCGTTCGCCTCCGACGCCCCCGACGCGCCTGACACACCCGCGGGACAGCCGGCCGAAGGCCGCGGCCCGGTCCCGCTCGACCTCCCGTACCCGGTCAAACCCAAGCTCCGCGGCTGGCTGCACCTGGGCATGTTCCCCGCCGTCCTGGTCGCCGGGCTGGTGCTCGTCGCCCTCGCCGACTCGACCCGGGGCCGTGTCGCCTGCGCGGTCTTCGCGCTGACGGCCTGCCTGCTGTTCGGCGTGAGCGCCCTGTACCACCGGGGCGACTGGAGTCCGCGCATGGACGGCGTGCTCCGGCGCCTCGATCACGCCAACATCTTCCTGATCATCGCCGGCACCTACACCCCGCTCACCCTGCTGCTCCTGCCGGAGGCCAAGGGCCAGTGGCTGCTGTGGGGCATCTGGGCGGCCGCCCTGGCCGGGATCGCCTTCCGGGTGTTCTGGGTGGGCGCCCCGCGGTGGCTCTACACCCCGTGCTACATCGCGATGGGCTGGGCCGCCGTCTTCTACCTCCCCGACTTCATGCGCACCGGCGGCATCGCCGTCCTGGTCCTGGTGATCGCCGGCGGCTTGCTCTACAGCGCGGGCGGGGTGATCTACGGGATCAAGAAGCCCAACCCGTCGCCGCGCTGGTTCGGCTTCCACGAGGTCTTCCACTCCCTCACCCTGGCCGCCTTCATCGCCCACTACGTGGGCATCTCCCTGGTGGCCTACCAGCACGGATGAGCCGAGGGGCGCCCCGCGGCCCCGGGCCGGTGCACCCGGAAATCCCGGGGCCGCGGGCCGCGCACATGACATCCTGACCCGGTGAACGGTCCCGAGATCCACGTCGAGTTCGCCCCCGAACTGCTCGTCTTCGTCCCCCGGGCACGCACCACCGGCGGCGCGGTGGCCCCGACCGACGGCGTCTCCACCCTCGGTCACGTCGTCGAGTCCCTCGGCGTCCCGCTGACCGAGGTCGGCGCGCTGTTCGTGGACGGCCGGGCGGTGCCCGTCTCGCACCTCCCGGCCGCGGGCGAGTCGGTCACCGTCCGCCCCGTCGCCCACCCCCAGCGCGTACCCGGCGCCCCGCTCCGCTTCCTCCTCGACGTCCACCTCGGCACGCTGGCCCGCCGGCTGCGGCTGCTGGGCGTGGACACGGCGTACGAGTCGACGGACATCGGCGACCCCGCCCTGGCCGCCCGGTCCGCGTCCGAGAAGCGGGTGATGCTCAGCCGCGACCGCGGGCTGCTGCGTCGCCGGGAACTGTGGGCCGGCGCGTTCGTCTACAGCACCGGGCCCGACGAGCAGCTCCCGTACGTCCTGGACCGGTTCCGGCCCGAGCTGCGCCCCTGGACCCGCTGTACCGCCTGCAACGGGCTGCTCCGTGCCGCCACCAAGGACGAGGTCGCCGACCAGCTGAAGGGCGGCACGCACCGCTCGTACGACGTGTTCGCCCAGTGCGCCGACTGCGGCCGCGCCTACTGGCGGGGCGCGCACCACGACCAGCTGGAGGCAATCGTGGAACGCGCGCTGAGCCGGGTCGCCCAGGGGAACTGAGCGACCCGGCCGGCCGGGGTTCCGCCGTGCGGCCCGTACTCAGCCGCGCCGGACGTCGCCCTTGCCGCAGGCGACGCCGTCGCGGTCCCGGTCCAGCCGCAGCGGGTCGTCCTTGCCGTTGACCTCGAGCGTGCCGTACTCGTTCTGCTTCAGCCAGGCGCAGCGGGCGGCGGCCGTCGCCCCGACCTCGGCCGGGAAGGCGGTCGGTACGCAGACGTTGGCCGAGCCGTAGTGCCGGTCGCAGCCCGAAACGGTCGCCGGGACCGGCTCCGCGGCGCGCTTCCTCCCGGGCCCGGTGACCTTGCCCCGGGGGGCCTCGGCGAAGTCGTGCACATGGGCGCCGGCGTCCTTGGCGGTCAGCGCCGCCGGACCCTGCAGATGCACCCACTCGGCGACCGAGGGCACGCCATGGGCGTCCACCGCGAACAGCATGTACCAGCCGGGCGGCGCCAGGTCGGGATTGCTCGTCACGTTCAGGTCGACGGTGGTCCCGTCGTTCCCGTCGTTCCCGTCGACGGACAGGGGCAGATCCACGAACCGCTGGTTCGGGTCGGAGGAGTGGGTGACGGCCGCCGGGCGGATCAGCTCGGCCTTGGCGATGGGCCGGTCGACGGTGATCCGCTGGGTGTCACCGTAGGTCCACTCGCTGTCGATCAGCGAGGTGATCACCGGCCGCTCGCCCTTGAACAGGTAGGGCGGGCTGTAGACCGACACGTTGTGGTTCCAGCTGCCGTTGCCCGGGTTGTCTCCCGTGGTCATGACCCGGCCGTCGGGCAGCAGGAACGCCGAGGAGTGGTAGCCGCGCGCCTCCGGATCGACCGCCACCGGATCGAAGGTCTCCGACGCCGGGTCGAAGACCGACGTCTCGAAGACCGGGTCGGCCCGGTTGTGCAGCGCGCCGCCGGTCTCCAGCACCTTGCCGTCGGGCAGCAGGACCGCGGAGACGTACATCTTGCCCTGGTCGCCGGTCTGCGGCACCGGGCCGTCACCGTGGTCGACCGTGCCCTGCGGGATCGGCGGCCCGGCGACGTAGGAGGGGTTCACCTCCTTGAGGTCGATGATGTCGGTCAGCCTGTTCGCGTCCGGGTTGGAGTCGATGTTGCCACCGCCCAGGGTGAGCACCTTCTGGTCCTGCGCCGGGGGCAGCAGCACACTCGCCGACTGGTCCCGCTCGTCCTTGTTCCGCAGGCCCGGGACCTCGGTGACCGTGTTGGCGTCGTAGTCGTAGATCGCGGAGCCGGTGCCCGGGATGTTGTTGCCGAAGACATGGCTGCCCGAGTAGAACAGGCGTCCGTCCTGCATGAGGATCATCGACGGGTACAGGCCCCAGTACGACCAGGTCTGGTTGACCTGGTTCATCGGCAGCCACCGCTGCTCGGCGTCGGACCAGAGGTCGGCGGTGACCGAACCGGTGGAGTCCTCGCGCAGACCGCCGAAGCTGATCACGTCACCGTTGCCGAGGATCGTCGCCGACGGGTACCAGTGGCCGTCGTTCATGTCGTTGGTCCTGGTGTAGGTCTCGGTCTCCGGGTCGAAGACGTACGAGTCCTTGTAACCCTGGTAGCCGATCGTGCCGTCGGCGGACGGATAGCCCTTGTTGCCGCTCATCACCAGCACCCGGCCGTCCTGGAGCTGCACGTGCCCGGCACAGAACATGTCGTCCGGTGTGGGGATGACCTCGTAGGTGCCGTCCTCGGGGTCGTAGACGGCGCTGGTGAAGGTGCCGGCCTCGAACAGCTCCTCGCTGTTGCCGGAGCCCGCGATCAGCAGCACCTTGCCGTTGTGCAGCACCACGGAGTGCATCGAACGGACCGGGTTCTGCGTGGGCAGCACCTCCCACGTGCCGTCGGCGCACTCCCGGGCGGTGCCGGTGCAGCCCGGGTCCGGGACCGGCTCGGCGACCTGCTCCATCGTGTAGTCGTCGGTGGTGGCCGCGCCGGTGCCGTAGACGGAGACGCCCCAGGAGATGCGGTCGGTGCCGGCCGGGACCTCCGGGGTGCGGACGGTGGCCTCGGTCCAGGCGGCGGGCCGCATGTCCAGCGTCTTCAGGTCGGTCCAGTACTGCCAGCCGGCCGTCTCGTCGTGGCGGAACAGGGTGAGCGAGGCGTCCGGGGTCGTCGTCTTGTACCAGAGGCCCAGGTCGTACTGCTTGCCCGGCGTCACGACCGGCGCGCACTCGGCGGACTCGGTGATCAGCGCCTTGCGGTCGCCCTCGGTGCGGCGGGTCAGCTCGACCTTCATCGCCCTGTCGCCGGAGTGGGCGTCGGAGGTGGTGGTGAAGGAGAAGTCGTTGTCGCCCCAGCCGGACTTCTCCCAGCAGTGCGGCATGTCGTCCGCGCCGGCGGTCTCGAACCCGGGGTTCGTGATCAGGTTGGCGGCCGAGGCGGGCTGCGGGGAGGTGAGGAGAAGACCGGTGGTCAGGGCGCCGACGGCCAGCAGGGCGGTACGGCGTCCGGCTCGCACAGGCGTTCTCGTACGGTGCGTTCTCATACGGTGCTCCTTGCGGTGCGGCTCTCTTCGGTGCGGCTCTCTTCGGTGCGGCTCTCTTCGGTGCGGCTCTCTTCGGTGCGGTTCTCTTCTGAACGACGCCTTGCGGTGCGGCTCTTGGCTGTGCGGCTCTTCCGGGTGCGGCTCTTCCGGGGCAGGTACACCAGCGCCTCGGTGGCGGCGAAGCGCAGGACGAAGGTGGTGACGAGGGCCAGCGCGGTGGCCGGCAGCACGGCCATCCCGAACCGGCCGACCAGCAGGGCGATCAGCGGCAGCCGCAGCAGCAGATCGGCGTTGGCCAGCAGCGCGAACCGCGCCGTGCGGTCGGCCCAGTGCCGGTGCCGCCGCCGTTCGCGGAACAGCAGTGTCTCGATCAGCAGGAAGTTCCAGGCCACACCGAACTGGTTGGCGGCGATCTCGGCCGGCAGGTAGTGCAGGCCCGCCCCGGTCAGCGCCCACAGCGCCAGCAGGTTGGGCACGAAGCCGGTCAGCCCGATCAGCCCGAAGGCGATCATGCGGGCCGGCGAGGACTCCATGCGCAGCCCGGCGAGGTGCCGCAGGAAGCGCAGCCCTTCCTTGGCGGTCGACTTGGACTCCCCGGCGAACCGGTCCCGGAAGACGAAGGGCACCTCGCCGACCGTGCGGGGGCGGCTGCGGACGGCCAGTTCGAGGAGGATCTTGTAGCCGAGGGGTTTGAGGACGTCGGCCGTGACGGCGCTGCGGCGGATGGCGAAGAAGCCGCTCATCGGGTCGCTGATGCCGTGCAGCCGCCGCGGGAACAGGGACTTGGTCAGCCAGGTCGCCCCGCGCGAGACGGCCACCCGGTAGCTTCCGGCCAGTCCGGCGCGGCTGCCTCCCTCGATGTACCGGGAGGCGACGACCAGTTGGGCCTGCGCCCGCTCCCCCGTCGCCACCAGCTCCGGTACCAGGGAGGGCGGGTGCTGGCAGTCGCCGTCCATGACGACGACCCAGTCCGAGGAAGCCGCCCCGATGCCCTCCACGACGGCACCGCCGAGGCCGCCCACCGCCTCCTCCCGGTGCAGCACGGTCACCGGAAAGGGACAGTCGCGGGCCGCCTCGCGGACGACGTCAGGGGTGTCGTCGGTGGAGTCGTCCACGAAGAGGACCTCGCAGGGCAGCCGGGCCGGCACCGACTCGGTGATCAGCCGCAGCAACTGCCGTACGTTCGCCGACTCGTTGAACGTCGGCACGACGATCGTGACCGCGCCGGGCTCCGGCACGCCCGCGGTGGCCGGGGCGGCGTCGAGGACCTGGGCCTCCAGCTCGCCGGGGGCCGTGGACTCCTGGCTCATCGGGTACCTCCGGTGGCGATGACCTGACGGATCTCGATACGGTCCGCGCCCGTGCCGAACACGGCGACCGGCTCCGAGTGCTTGATGGCCGCCTTGACATTGGGCAGGTCCACCGCGTCGCGCCGTACGGTCGGCGAGGCGACCACGTAGTCGATGTCCCGCCAGCCGCGCGGCATCGTCTTCGTCACCGCCGGGTCCAGGTCGGCCTTGTAGAACCAGATGACGCCGAGCCCCGGCCGGTACCCGGCGTGCACCAGGTCCAGCCACATCGCGTCGTCCACCAGCACCCGGGTACCGCCCGGGTCGGCCACCTCGGTGGCCATCCAGTGCGACGCGGCCTCGTAGGGGGCGTTGACGTCGGCGGTGACCGCGGTGCGGGCACCGTCGTACCAGCGGGGCACGACGTAGGCGCAGGCGGCGAGGGCGAGGGCTACGGCAAGCGCGTACCGGGCGTACCCGACGGACCGGCGCTCGGCGCCGGACCGCCATCGGCGCAGTACGGCGTGGGCGACGCTCGCGGTGCCGCCGGCGAGGACGAGCGCGAGGAACGGCAGCGCCTGGATCACGTACATGGCGGGCAGATAGCCGCTCGGACGCAGGGCGAGCGCGGCGAGGACCGCCACGGTGAGCGCCGGTCCGGCGAGCGCGCGGGCGGTGACCGACCAGCGCCAGGTGGCGAGCAGCAGCAGCGCCCCGGCCAGGCCGCCCAGCGGCAGCACCCGGTCGTAGTACAGCCAGGACTGCAGGACGCCCCACGAGCCGGAGCCCTGGTCGAGGATGAATCCCGAACCGGGTCTGGTCAGCTGGTACTGGACGCCCTCCCACAGGGAGACGTGCCCGCCGCCCGGGAACAGCTCTCCCTTGAGCAGGGCGAACAGCGGATACGAGAACCCGATCAGCGCGCAGGCCGTGACGGCGCCGGTCAGCGCGAACTTGCGGGTGTCCCGGTGGCTGTGCAGCCACGCGGTGACGAACAGGGCGGGCAGGACGACGAGCATCGTCTCCTTGGTGAGCACCGCCGTGGCGGCGGCGATCCCGGCGCCGAAGTGGTGCCAGAGGTGACGGCTCGGGGAGGCGGCGAGGGTGAACGCGAGCAGCGTCCACATCACCGCGAGGTTGTCGAGGAAGATCTCGCGCTGGAGCACCACCGACAGCGGGGACAGTCCGAACAGGACCATGCCGAGGCCGGCCGCCCAGCGGGGCAGCCCGAACCGCCGCCCGAGGACGTGGACGAGGACCGCGCTGATACCGCTGATCAGCAGCATCACGGCACGCATGGTGCCGACGGTCATCGACTCGGGGCTGATCATCGCGGGGATCCAGGTCAGCACGGCGAGCTGGATCCAGCCGAAGGGCGGGTGGTCGTACCAGTAGGTGTAGTGGGCGAGGCCCCTGCCCTCCTGGACGGCCCAGGCCTGGGCGAGATAGGTGCCCTCGTCGTCGCTGAGGGTCGGATAGGAGCCGATGTTCCAGCCCTGGACGACGAGGATCGCCACCAGGAGGACACCGCACAGGAGGAGGTCGGAGCGGGAGGAGCGCAGGCGGCTCGGCTGTTCCGTCCGCCGGCGGGTGCGGGTGGGGCCGGCCCCGGGCGCGGTGCCGCGCTGGGCGGGGACCTTCGGGGCGGTGACGACGGTCCCGGGGGCCTCTGGAGTCCCGGTGGCCCCGATGGCCCCGGTGGCCCCGATGGCCCCGGTGGCCCCGATGGCCCCGGGGATCTCGGTGGCCCCGGGGATCTCGGTGGCCCCGGGGGTCCCGAGGGTCCCGGGGATCTCGGGGATCTCGGGAGTCTCAGTGGTCTCGAGGGTCTCGGCAGTCCCGGCGGTCCGGTTTCGGGCAGCGGTCATCGCTTCCGCGGCGTTCGCCGCGGGGAGGGCGGAGGTCACGCGAGAACGTCCTCTCGGGTCACGTCGTCCGCAGCGAGGTGTGCGCCGACATGCGTGGTCAACTCCCAGTCGTTGCGCCCGCGTTGCTCGCGCCAGACGGCACGGATCGCGGCGCCGGCGAGGAGCACCTGGTAGAAGGGGCCGCCGACGACGAGCTTGAGGTAGTGCACGAAGCGGACCCGGAGGCCGTACTGCTTGCCGAAGTCGTGCAGACCGACCACCTCGAACACGAAGGTGACCAGGGCGGTGACGGCCGGCAGGAAGGTGACGAAGGCGATGCCGACGGGCACGTCGAGGAACAGCGCGATCGCCACGTTCAGCGGGATGATCAGTCCGGTGAACGCCTGCAGGAACGGCGTCATCAGGGTGTAGCGGGCCAGCATCCGCTGCCCGAGCGTGGGCAGTTGCTTCCAGTCCTTCTTCCGGTACACCTGAAGGAAACCCTGGTTCCAGCGGGTGCGCTGTTTCAGCAGCGACATCAGTGAGCCGGGTGTCTCCTCCCGGGTCACCATGTCGGAGTCGTACGCGACGACGACCCGCTTCCCCGCACTGGAGAGCCGGACGCCGAGGTCGCAGTCCTCGGCGAGGCAGTCGGGATCCCAGCCGTCCGCCGCCCGCAGCACGTCGGTGCGGACGAAGACGGTGTTGCCGCCCAGCGGAATGAAACCTTTCTGCGCATGCAGATGGAGCCGCGAGCGGAACCAGAAGAAGTACTCCAGGCAGTTGCGCAGGCTGTACCAGCTGGAGTGGAAGTTGATCAGCTGCACCCCTCCCTGGACGACGTCCGCGCCCGTGGAGCGGAAGGCGTGGTCGACATGGGCGAGCAGCTCCGGGTGGACCTGGTCCTCGGCGTCGAAGACCCCGACGACATCGCCGCGGCAGTGCGGCAGCGCCGTGTTCATGGCCTTCGGTTTGTTCTTCTTCTCGTGCGTGTCGACGACGACCCGGACGCGTGGGTCGCGGTCGGCCGCCGCCTCGGCGACCGCGGCGGTCTCCGGGTCGTCGTGGCCGACGATCACGATGATCTCGAAGTCGGTGTGGCTCGATTCCAGCAGTCGCTGGATGGTGTGGTCGAGCACCGCCTGCTCGTGCCGGGCAGGCAACAGCAGCGAGAAGGACCGGTGCTCCCCGCCGTCCGGGCTGCTGAACCGGGTGGAGGCCAGCACTTCCGGCGTGCGCCAGGCGTGCATCTGCCACCACAGAGTGAACGCGGCCATCCAAAACAAGGCCAGCGAAACGACAGAGATGAACACAGACGTGAGCAAACAGATCCCCCCAGATCCCAGATCCCCCGGCACATGACGGCGCACCACTCACACGGCGACACGCCCGTCACGTCACCGTGCAGACATTAGGGGGGAGTTGTGAAATCTGGGAGGTGTTCGGATAAAGAACCTGTTGCTTGTCGTTACTCAAAGCCACCGGTTGTATCCGAATCAAGCCATTCTGCGACCGGTCTCCCTGATGTCCGGTCACATCGGCGGCCAGGAGGCCTGGTGGGACCCAGCCGCCGCCTGCCCACTTCGCCGCCTCAGCCGCCCAGGGCCGCGCTCAACCGATCGGGATCGGTCGTCGGCACGTCACAGGTGAAGTTGCGGCAGACGTACGCGGCCGGTTCACCGCCCACCAGGGGCCGGTCGGCCAGCAGCGGGAACTCGTCGCTCTCCGGCGTCCCGACGGCGACCACCGCCCCCGGGGTGGTGCCCAGAAGTGCCGTACGGTGCAAAACCGTTGTGGCCGGGTCGTCGAGCGCCGGGCCGACCACCGCGATCTCCCGCGGGCCGTCCAGCGCCGCCTCGGCGACCGCGAGCCCCCAGCCGACGAACCGCGGCACCCGCGGACCGAGCGCCTTCACCACGCCCAACGCCCTTTCCGCAGCGGTGCGATGAGCCGCGGAGCCGGTCTGCGCCGCATACCCGAGCAGCGCGCCGGCGGCGGCCGTCCAGCCGGACGGGACGGCGTTGTCCGTCGGGTCCTGCGGGCGCCGGATGAGCCGCTCGGCGTCGGACGCCGTGTCGTACAGGGCACCCGACTCGGGGTCGGCGAAGCGGGCCAGCACGTGGTCGAGCAGCAGCCCGGCGAATTCCAGCCACACCCCCTCCCCGGTCACCGAGGCCAGCGCGAGGAAGCCCTCGGCGGCGTCGGCGTAGTCCTCCAGGACCCCGGCGTTGCCGCCGACGCGGCCGTCCTTGCTGGTCCGGGCGATCCGGGCGTGGTCGTCGAAGTGCACCCGGACCAGCAGATCGGCGGCGGTGACGGCGGCCTCGGTCAGGTCCGGCCGGTCGAAGTAGGCACCGGTCTCGGCGAGCGCGGCGATGGCCAGCCCGTTCCAGGCGGCGACGACCTTGTCGTCCCGGCCGGGAGCGGGACGGACGCCGCGCGCCGCCAGCAGCCGCTCCCTGATCCCGCCGGGGCCGGCGATCCGGTCGGCGTCGAACACCTCGTCCTGTTGGGGCAGTTGAAGTACGGAGGCGCCTTCCTCGAAGGTGCCCTCCTCCGTCACCCCGAAGTACCGCACGGCGAGTTCGGCGTCCTGCTCGCCGAGCACCTCCCGCAACTGCGCGGGCGTCCAGACGTAGTACGCCCCCTCGACGTGCCGCCCCGTGCCGTCGTCACTGTCGGCATCGAGCGCGGACGCGAACCCGCCCTCCGGTGTGCGCAGTTCGCGGACCATGAAGTCGGCCGTCTCCAGCGCGACCCGGCGCGCGAGCTCCGACCCGGTGGACCGCCAGAGGTGGGCGTAGACGCGGCACAGCAGGGCGTTGTCGTAGAGCATCTTCTCGAAGTGCGGCACCGTCCAGTCCCGGTCGACGGAGTAGCGGGCGAAGCCGCCGCCGAGCTGGTCGTAGATCCCGCCGCGGGCCATCTGCTCGGCGGTGTCCCGCGCCATCTGCAGGGCGCCCTCGGCGCCGGTGCGGGCGTGGTGCCTGAGCAGGAACTCCATCACCATGGACGGCGGGAACTTCGGCGCCCCGCCGAATCCGCCGCGCTGCGGGTCGTACTCCCTGGTCAGGCCGAGCAGCGCCTGCGCCTGTTGCTCCTCGCCGGGCAGCTGCGCGTCGCCGTAGGAGATCTCCCGTCCGGCCAGGTCCCGCACGATCTTCCCGGCGACCTCGGCGACCTCGTCCCGGCGCTCGTCCCAGGCCTGGTGCACGCCTTGGAGCAGCTGCCGGAAGGACGGCATGCCCTGGCGGGGCTCGGGCGGGAAGTAGGTGCCGAAGTAGAACGGCTCGGCGTCCGGGGTGAGGAACACGGTCATCGGCCAGCCGCCCTGCCCGGTCGCCGCCTGCACGGCCTCCATGTAGACCGCGTCCACGTCGGGACGCTCCTCCCGGTCCACCTTGACGCTCACGAAGTGCGCGTTCAGGTAGTCGGCGGTGTCCTGGTCCTCGAACGACTCGTGCGCCATCACATGACACCAGTGGCAGCTCGCGTACCCGACGCTCAGCAGGACGGGCACGTTCCGCTCGCGCGCCTCCGCGAAGGCCTCGTCCGACCAGGGCCACCAGTCGACGGGGTTGTCGGCGTGCTGAAGGAGGTAGGGGGACGTCTCGTGGGCCAGTCGGTTCGACATGGGTCCATCCTGCCCCAGTACCGGCACGGCACCGCTGTGCCCAGGCGCCCGGCCGCTGTCCGTTACCCGGATGTCCGCTCGGGCCTCCGCCCGGATGTCCGCCCGGATCTCTCCTCGGACGACTCCTCCGACGGCACCTTGTCCCCCTTCCCCGAGATATGGCGTGTACAGGACACTTAGCCCACGCATAACCGGAGAGGGTCTCGGGGAGGGGACGGGAGGGGCCCGAGGACAGCCGGGCACACCGGGTGCGACCCGGGGCCGCCGGAGGGGGCGTGACATGCGGGACAGTCATCGTGCGGACGCCGAGCGGCTGTTGGCACGGGCTGTGGAGGAAGAGGTGCGCCGGTCGGGCGGGCGCACCGACGGAAAGGTGCTGCTGTCCCGGGTGCGCGGCGCGCTGGACGCGATGGCGCGGACGGCGGCCGAGGAGTACGAGGCGTACACCCGTGCCCTGGACGACGCGGCGGCCGGGCAGCTCACCTTTCGCCAGCGGTACGCCCGCGAGGGCGCCGGGACGCCGTTGCTCGTGGCCGGGGTGGCGGGGGCGGCGGCCGTGGCCGCCGACCTCGTCCTCGGCACCGGGACCGGGACGGCGCTCGGCGCGGGCGTGGCCGTCGGGGTGGCCGGGGCGGCGGCGACCGTGGTGAAGGTCGTGGGCGCGCATGTGCCCGCCGCCCACCACCGGGCCGGCGCGGTGAGCCAGCCGGGCGGGCCCGAGCAGCTGCGGCTGCAGTGGCTGACGGCGCTGGAGGTGCGCGGCATCCGGCCGTTCCTGGACCAGCAGCGGATGCTCGCCGCGTCCACCGGCCCCAAGCAGACGGGACCGCGGCTGCGCGGCGCCGACAAGAGCGCGGCGGCCCGCGGGCGCAGTGTCCTCGAGCAGTCGTTCGGGCAACTGCCCGAGCCGGTGGGGGCGTTCGCGGGGCGGCGGCGGGAGATGGCGCAGATCCGGCAGTGGGTGCAGGCCGCGCGTGCGACCACTCGGACGCTGCCGACCGTGGTGGTGCTGCACGGGGCGTCCGGCAGCGGCCGGACCACGCTCGCGGTGCGCGCCACGCACGACCTGAAGGACTACTTCCGCGGTGCCTGCGTGGTCGATCTGCGCGCCGACAGCCCCGGCGAGGCGCCCCTGCCCACCCGGGACGCGCTGCTGCATCTGCTGAACCGGCTGGGGGCGCCCCGCGAGCAGTTGCTGTTCCGTGAGCGGTCCTCGCCCGACCAGCAGGTCAGACGGCTGAGCGAGCTGTACCACCAGCATGTGACGGGCATGCCGGTGACGGTCGTCCTCGACGACGCCGCGGACCCGCAGCAGGTCCGCACCCTGCTGCCGGAGCGTTCCGACAGCCTGGTCCTGGTGACCTCCCGCGCGCCGCTCGGCCTGCCCGACGATCTGCCTGCCCGGGTGCACCAGCTGCACGTGGAGGCACTGGACCCGGCGGGTTCGGAGGAGCTGCTGGCCGACGCCGCGCAGGACTCGTCCGAACCCTACGACGCCGAGTCCGCCGACCGGATCCGGGAGCTGTGCGGCGGGCTGCCGCTGGCGCTGCGGATCGCCGGTTCGTCGCTGGGTGCGCGCTCGCCGCGTGCGCTGGCCTCGGACCTGAGCGCCTACGGCCCGGTCGACCCGGTCGAGCGCGCCCTGTGGCTGCGCTACACCGACCAGCCTCAGACGCTGCGGCGGCTGCTGCGGCGGCTGGCGCTGGCGGGCCGGGTCTCGCTGGGCGCGGCCGCGGCGGCCGCGGTGCTCGGGACCGACGAGGCCGAGGCGCGGCGGCATCTGGAGGCGCTGTCCCGGGCCGGTCTGATCACCCCGGTGCGGCAGGGCCGCTACCGGCTGCACGACCTCGTCCGCGCCTTCGCGCTGGCCCGTCTCCTCGACGAGGAGGACCCGGCCGAGCGGGCGGCGGCGCAGGAGCGGCTGATCGTGAACTACGCCGAGCTGGCCGACTCGGTGCTGCGGCTGGTCGACGGGAACATGTCGACCCGCTCGGACCGCTTCGGCCCGTACGGCTTCACGTCACTGGACGAGGCGCTGCGCTGGCTGGACGACGAGTCGAGCTTCATCACGGCGGCGCTGCGGCACGCGGAGGGCGTCGACCGGGGGGCGGTGCTGAACCTCCTCGGCGCCCTGTGCGACTACTGCCTGCTGCGCGGCGACCTGTACCGGCTCGGGGAGATCAGTGAGCTGGCGCAGGACGTGGACGAAGGGCTGCTGGTGCGTTCGGTGCAGTGGCGCACCGGTATCGCGGCCCGACAGCTGGGCGAGCTGGACAAGGCGCGGACGACCCTGACGTCGGTGGTCGACCTGTACCGGGAGGCACATCACGACGCGGGGGCCGCGCGGGCCCTGACCTCGCTGGGCATCACGCTGCACCACCAGGGCAATCTGACGGAGGCGTCGGCACGGCTGCGGGAGGCGATGGACCTGCAGTCCGCGCCCCAGCTGGCCACCGACCGGGCGTGGACGATGCACGCGCTGGCCGCGGTGGAACGCGACCGGTCCCGGCTGTCCGAGGCCCTGGACCTGCTCACCGAGTCGCTGGTGCTGCACCGGGCGGGCGAGTCCGTGCACGGCCAGGCGTGGGCGCACTTCCAGCTCGGGCAGCTGAACCTGCGGATGGGCGACGTCCCGCGCGCCGAGACGGAGCTGCGCACCGCGCTCGAGCTGTACGGCCGTACCCACGACGCCCGCGGCGAGGCGTGGGCGCTGACCCAGCTGGCCCGTGCCCGGCTGATCGAGGGGGACGCCTCACCGGCGGTGGAGGACCTGCGGCAGGCCGCCGCCCGGCACCGGGACAACGAGGACGCGCGCGGGGAGGCGTGGACGCTGTACTACCTGGGCCAGGCGCTGGAGGAGACCGGGGACCTGGACCGGGCGGTGCGCGAACTGGAGCGGTCCCGCACCATGTTCTCCCGGATGCGGGACGTGTACGGGCTGGCCTGCGCCCGGCACCACTCGGCCCGCGTCACCCGCGACCAGCGGGCCGCGCAGACCGGTTCGCTGCGCAACTCCGGCTTCGCCCGTCAGCTGCTGGTCGACGCCCGCGCGGACTTCCATCGCATCGGGGTGGCCCACGGCGAGGCGTGGACCTGCCTGGAGCTGGCGGTCGTCGACGCGGGCAACGCCCGGACCCAGCAGGCGCTGGCCCTGTGCGACGAGGCGGCGACGCTGTTCGCGTCCTACGGGGACCGGCGCGGCGAGGACTGGGCCCGGTTCCTGCGCTGCACCCTGCTCCCGTACGCGGCCCCGGGCGGCACGGAGGTCGGTACGGCGGTGGCCCAGGAGGAGCTGGCCCAGCTCGGCCGGACCACGCACGCCGCCCGCGACGAGAAGCTGGGCGACTACGTGGACGCCTACCAGCTGCTGCTGGAGCGGGGGGCGAGCCTGGAGGCGGGCTGGCAGGCCTGGCGCCTGGGCATGGTCCCCAGCCGCCAGGCGCGCGAGGTGATGGGGGTGGCCATGGGGTCGCCTACGCAGGGCGGCCCGGTGGGGTGACGCCGGTGTGCTCCAGGACCTTGTGGTCGGCGTGCGCGACCGGCGCCGCCGAAACCTCTGGTGGCTGCTGTTGCCGACCGCTGTTCGCCGGCTGCGGTGCGGGCCGGTGGCGGAAGACGTCCTGGACCGGCCTCCCGGAGCAGGCCGACGAGATCCTGCTGCGGGCCCGCGTCGACTGGCTGCGCGGCAGCGCGGCGACGCGACAGCCCGGCGGCCCGGCAGCGCGAGCGGCCCGGCGACGCGGCCAGGCGGGCGCCGCTGTGACGCGGGCGACCCCGCGGTGTGCTGCCCCGCGGTGTGCTGCCCCGCGGTGTGCTGCCCCGCGGTGTGCTGCCGCGCGGTGTGCTGCCGCGCGGTGTGCTGCCGCGTAGCCTTCCGGGGCCATCGGAAGGCTACGCGGATCAGCCCTGCTTCTTCTTCCCTGCCTCGTCTGCGGCCGGCTGCCCGGCGTTCTCGGCTTCCGCCGTCCGGGACCCAGGCTCGGCGAAGTCGACCCGGGTCATGTGCCGGTTCATCGACTTCATCAGACCCCAGACCGCCAGGGCCATCACCGCGAACACGATGAAGCCGAGGACACCGGGGGTGACCTTGTCCTCGTCGAGCTCGGCGAGGGTGACCAGGTGGCTCATTGCCAGGTTTGCGCTTGCGCTCATATCAGGCATTGTCGCGGATGCCCGCGAAGAGGTCGTCCTCGGGGAGGGAGGTATCCACGAAGGACTTCGCCAGCTCGTACTCCTCGGTGGGCCAGACCTCCTTCTGGATCTCCATCGGGATCCGGAACCAGCCCCCGTCGGGGTCGATCTGTGTGGCGTGCGCGATCAGGGCCTTGTCACGGATCTCGAAGAAGTCCGCACACGGAATGTGCGTGGTGAGCGTGCGCTCCTTGCGTTCGAACTCCGCCCAGCGCTTGAGCCAGTCCCCGTACGGCGACTCCAGGCCGCGGTCCAGCAGCGCCTGGTGCAGCGTCTCGGTGCGGGGGCGGTTGAAACCCTGGTTGTAATAGACCTTCAGCGGCTGGAAGGCCGGGCCGAACTCGTCCTCCGGGTACGTCCCGGTGTCCGTCGCGCCCTCGAACGCCACCATCGTGATCTTGTGGGTCATGATGTGGTCGGGGTGCGGGTAGCCGCCGTTCTCGTCGTAAGTGGTGATCACCTGGGGACGGAACGCGCGGATCCTCCGCACCAGCTCCCCGGCCGCCTTGTCCACGTCCTCCAGGGCGAAGCAGCCCTCGGGCAGCGGGGGCAGCGGGTCGCCCTCGGGCAGACCGGAGTCGACGAAGCCGAGCCATTCCTGCTTCACCCCGAGGATCTCCCGGGCCTCGTCCATCTCCTTCCTGCGTACCTCGTGGATGTTCTCCTCGATGTACGGATCACCCTGCAGTCTGGGGTTGAGAATGGAGCCGCGCTCCCCGCCCGTGCAGGTCACGACCAGCACGTCCACCCCCTCGGACACGTACTTCGCCATGGTGGCCGCGCCCTTGCTCGACTCGTCGTCGGGGTGGGCGTGCACGGCCATCAGTCGCAACTGGTCAGTCAAGACTCATTCCTCAAGTCGGTAGGCGCCCCGCGCACCCGGCACGCGCTCCCGTCGGCGGCTGTCCTGTAGGACGTCGCGGTGGGGTGGCGAGCGGGCGGTGGGCGGAAGGCTTCTATAGTGACCGAAGCCAGGGATGAATAATTCCGGGAGCCCGGTTCCGGGCCTCCCCGGGGGGGCACGCGTCCCGTTCCTGCCGAGGAGACGATCATGAGCACGGCGAGCACGCGACCGCCCGAGGGCCGTTACGGCCGCTCTTCGGACGAACGTGCGGACCGTACTCTCAAGATCGTCGGCGCGGGCCTGGCCGTGATCATGCTCACCCTGTTCGGCTGGTTCGGCTACCACTACGTCGCCAAGAACGAGATCAGCGGTGAACTGATCGGTTTCGACCTCTCGAAGACAGCGGTGCAGGTGCGCCTGGAGGTGCACAAGGACGCCGGGGTCGAGGGCTACTGCACGGTGCGGTCCCAGGCCAAGGACGGCGCCGAGGTGGGCCGCGCCGACTTCCGCTTCGGCGGGGACGACACCCGCATCGACAAGGTCGTCACGCTCCGCACGACCTCTCCGGGCACCTCGGCCGAGCTGCTCGGCTGCCACGCCGACTGAACCCGGCCGGTCCAGGCACTGCGGGAAATACAGGGCTACTGACCTGCGGAAACATGATTCTGACAGCTTATGTCCTCCCCCTTCCCTCGCTGAATTGTTAGGCTCGTGGTTTCGCCCATCCGTGGAGGAACATCCTTCAGGGAGGGCGATGCTTTGTATTCCCACGTACCTACGAGGAGCACCAGTGACCCAGACCAGCGAGAACGCCACCTGGCTGACCCAGGTGGCGTACAACAAGCTCAAGGGCGAGCTTGAGTACCTTACTGGTCCCGCGCGTACGGAGATCTCCGCCAAGATCGCCGCCGCGCGCGAGGAGGGCGACCTGCGGGAGAACGGCGGGTACCACGCGGCCAAGGAGGAGCAGGGCAAGCAGGAGCTGCGCGTGCGGCAGCTCACCCAGCTCCTCGAAAGCGCCAAGGTCGGTGAGGCGCCGGCGGCCGACGGTACGGTGGCGCCCGGCATGGTCGTCACGATCGCCTTCGACGGCGACGAGGACGACACGCTGACCTTCCTCCTCGCCTCGCGCGAATACGCGAGCGCGGACATCGAGACGTACTCACCGCAGTCCCCGCTGGGTTCCGGCGTCAGCGGCCACCGGGTCGGCGAGGAAGCGGAATACGAGCTACCGAACGGCAAGAAGGCCTCGGTGAAGATCCTCAAGGCCGAGCCGTACAAGGGCTGACTCCGCTCCCTGCGACGTGACACCTGCGAAGTCCCGGACCGAGTTCCTGGCAGCTTCCTGTACAGGAGGCTGCCAGGGGCCCCGTCATGCCGTCGCCGAACGGTACTTGCGCACGGCGAGCGTCCCGAAGACCAGGATGATCACGACCGACCAGATCAGTGAGGCCCCCACCGGGTGCTGCATGGGCCAGGCGTCCGGCACCGGATAGCCCGCCGGGAGGTTGCCGAAGAGCTGGCGGCAGGCCTGCACGGTGGCGCTGAACGGGTTCCAGTTCGCGATGGCCTGCAGGAACGACGGCATGTTCTCCGACGGCACGAACGCGTTCGAGATGAGTCTCCACGTCATCGGGGATTCTTCTGCAAGCCTAGGAATATGCGCTGTGCCTTGCCTCGCTCGACCACCCCTGCCATGCCGGGGCGGAACGCGTGACACACGCCATAACGCGATGTATCGCGTCTCTCCATGCATTGGCACGACCGAGTGGCGAAGGGTGACCGCGAGGTCAGTCGATGGCCGTGTAGCCCGCGTCGCGCAGGATCTGGTTGACCTCGGCGCGGTGTGCCGGGCCCTTCGTCTCGAGGTGCACTTCGACCTCCACCTCCGTGAGCCCGAGCCGGGGGTCGGTCCGCACATGGCTCACGTCGAGGACATTGGCGTCGGCCACTGACAGTGCCCCGAGGAGCGTCGCGAGGGCGCCCGGCCGGTCCGTCAGACGCAGCCGTACGGCCAGGTAGCGGCCCTGCGCCGCCATCCCGTGCCGCAGCACCCGCTCCATCAGCACCGGGTCGATGTTGCCGCCGGACAGCACCGCGACGACCGGCCCCTCGAAGGAGTCGGGACGGCTCAGCAGCGCCGCGACCGGGCTCGCCCCGGCCGGTTCCACGACCAGCTTGGCCCGCTCCAGGCACAGCAGCAGCGCGGCCGACAGCTCGCCCTCGGTGACGGTACGGACCTCGTCCACCAGCTCGTCGACGATCCCGAACGGCACGTCGCCGGGCCGCCCCACCTTGATGCCGTCGGCCATCGTCGCCGGGTTGCGCACCGACACCGGGTACCCGGCCGCCAGCGAGGGCGGATACGCGGCCGCGCCCTCCGCCTGCACCCCGATGATCCGTACGTCCGGCCGCAGTGCCTTCACCGCGACCGCGATCCCGGCGACCAGCCCGCCGCCGCCGATACCGACGACGATCGTGCGCACCTCCGGGCACTGCTCCAGGATCTCCAGGCCCACGGTGCCCTGGCCCGCGATGATGTCGGGGTGGTCGAAGGGATGGATGAGCACGGCGCTCGTCCCGGCCGCGTACTCCTCCGCGGCGGCCAGTGCCTCGTCGACCACCTGGCCGTGCAGGCGCACCTCGGCGCCGTACTCCCGGGTGGCGCTGATCTTCGGCAGCGGGGCGCCCTTCGGCATGAACACCGTCGAGTCCACCCCGAGCAGTGAGGATGCGAGCGCGACGCCCTGCGCGTGGTTTCCGGCGCTCGCGGCGACGACACCGGCGGCGCGCTGCTCCGGCAGCAGCCCGGCGATCCGGACGTACGCGCCGCGCAGCTTGAACGACCCCGTCCGCTGGAGGTTCTCGCACTTCAGGTGCACCGGGGTGCCCACCGTGCGGGACAGGTACCTGCTGCTCTCCATCGCGGTCACCCGCGCGACACCCTGAAGCATCTTCCGGGCACCGCGCACATCGTCGAGGGTGACGGTGCGCAAGGAGCCAGCCGTGCCGTAGCTCATGACTCCAGCATCGCAGTCCACGGACGCGGGCGTGCGCGGTGACCAGCGGGCGGACCCGGCTTTGCGCAGCGGGCGGACCCGGCTTTGCGCAGCGCCGGTACGGCCCGCCTCCCAGCCGCGTACCCTGTCCCCCAATTAGCAGCCCTTCACGAAGTGAGCCTCCGGCCATGCCCACAACACCTGACATGTCGATGGACACGACGACCGTCGGTGACACCGGCCTCCTCGACACGCTGCAGCACGAGGTGGCGCTGTTCGCCCGCCGCGCCGAACAGACCCGGCTCGGCGGCGTCGGCCAGGTGCGCACCTTTATGGACCGCGCAGCCTATCTGCTGCTCAACCGCCTCGACGACGAGGGCCCGATGGGGGTCAAGGCGCTCGCCGCGAGCATGGGCATCGACTCGTCGACGGTCACCCGTCAGGTGGCCCCGCTGGTCGACACCGGTCTGGTGAAACGCACCTCGCACCCCGAGGACGGCCGGGCGGTGGTGCTCCAGCTGTCTCCGCGCGGGCACTCACGCCTGGAGGAAGTCCGTTCCTCACGGCGTCAGTTGATGGCCGAACTGACACAGGACTGGGAGCAGGAGGAGCGCGAGGCGTTCTGCGCGCTCCTCACGCGCTTCAACGGCGCGCTGTCCGCACGGATGTCGGCACAGGACGTACCGGGGCAGGAGGAGCCGCCCGCCTCCTGAACCGAGCCGGGTACGCCTGGGCGCCACCCTTTGAGCCGAGCCGGGTACGGCCCTCCGCGCCCGTACCCGGCAGGCGCGGGCGCGCGTCTCGGGGGCGGAGCCGCCGCTGTCGGGTACGGCTCCACCCCGTTCGTACGGGCTTCGACGGCCCTTGGGGGCCCGTCCTAACGGGCGAGCGCCTGCTGGAGGTCCTCGAGCAGGTCTTCGATGTTCTCGATGCCGACGGAGAGGCGGACCAGGTCCGCGGGGACCTCCAGGGCGGAGCCCACCACGGACGCGTGCGTCATGCGTCCGGGGTGCTCGATCAGCGACTCGACGCCCCCCAGGGACTCGCCGAGCGTGAACACCTTGGCCCGGTTGCAGACCTCGACGGCCGCCTCCTCGCCGCCCTCCACGCGGAAGGACACCATGCCGCCGAAGGACCGCATCTGCTTGGCGGCGACCTCGTGGCCGGGGTGCTCGGGCAGCCCCGGGTAGAGGACGCTCGTCACGCGCGCGTGCCGGCCGAGCATGTCGGCGACCTTGGTGGCGTTCTCGCTGTGCCGGTCCATGCGCACGGAGAGCGTCTTGGCGCCGCGCAGCACCAGCCAGGAGTCGAACGGCCCGGCGACCGCGCCCATCGCGTTCTGGTGGTAGGCCAGCTCCTCCCCGAGTTCCGCGTCACCCGTGACCAGGGCGCCGCCGACGACGTCCGAGTGGCCGCCCATGTACTTGGTCAGGGAGTGCACGACGACGTCCGCGCCGAGCCCGAGCGGCTGCTGGAGGTACGGGGTGGCGAAGGTGTTGTCGACGACGAGTCGGGCGCCCGCGTCCCGGGCGACCTGGGCGACGGCGGCGATGTCGGTGATGCCGAGCAGCGGGTTGGAGGGGGTCTCCACCCACACCGCCTTGGTCTTCGGGGTGAGGGCGGCCCGGACGGCGGCCGGGTCGCTGGTGTCGGCCACCGACCACTCCACGCCCCAGCGGGCGACGACCTTGGCGAACAGGCGGAACGTGCCGCCGTACGCGTCGTTCGGGATCACCACGTGGTCGCCGGGGGCGAGCAGCGTACGCAGCAGGCAGTCCTCGGCCGCCAGCCCGGACGCGAACGCGAGGCCGCGGCGGCCGCCCTCCAGGGCCGCGAGGTTCTCCTCCAGCGCGGTCCTGGTCGGGTTGGCGCTGCGGCTGTACTCGTAGCCGCCGCGCAGGCCGCCGACGCCGTCCTGCTTGTACGTGGACACCTGGTAGATCGGCGGCACGACCGCGCCGGTGAGGGGGTCGGCCGTGTTGCCCGCGTGAATCGCGAGCGTCTCGAAGTGCTGGCTGATGTGCGTGTCGCTCATGTGCACCGAGGGTAGTCCGCCCGCGCTCCCGATGGCAGCAGCCGAGTTGTCCACAGGCCCGGCACCATGTTGGCCAATTGCCGGCGCGATCTGGTTCGCTTGAGACATGGAGATTCTCTTGGTCCTGCTCGGGGTGGTCATGATCGGCTTCGTGGTGCTGCCGTTCCTGAGGCGCGGGCGCGGCGGGATCACGCAGGTGCCGCCCGGCCATCCCGACGCGGCGGACCCGGCCGGCTACGGCTTCGCCCTCGAGGAGGAGCTGGACGTCCGTATGCCCGGCACCGACCAGGACCTGCTGGACGTCCTGGACCTGGTGCAGCGCACCCAGGACTACCGCGGGGCCCAGCAGCTGCTGGCCGGCACCGACGCGACGAGCGAGCTGCGCTGGCAGCGCGTGCAGGCCTTCGCGGGCGCCGCCTCGCTGGAGCTCGCCGCGCGACCCGGCGGGGCCGGTGAGTCCCCGGGCGGGCAGTGGCTGCGGGTGTGGCGTGCGGAGGTGCCCAAGGACGCGGGCGGCGCGGCGGTGCACGCCGAGTTCCTGGTGCAGCAGGCGTGGCGTACGGCGACGCCCGGGACGGACGAGTTCCGGATCATCATGGAGGAGGCGAGGGCGGCGTGCGGCGCGGCGGCGCTGCTGGCCCCCGGTGACCCGATCCCGTACATCGTGGAGCTCTCGGTGGCCCGTGGACTGGTCTACGAGCGGAAGGACTTCGAGCAGGTCTGGCTGAAGATCCTGGACCGTGCGCCGGCCCACATGGGCGCGCATCTGGCCGCGCTGCACTACTGGTGCGAGAAGTGGCACGGCTCGCGGGAGCTGGCGAACTCGTTCGCGGAGGCCGCGGCCGCGCGGGCACCGCAGGGTTCGCTGCTGGCCGCGATGCCGCTGTTCGCGGTGTTCGAGCACCTGCCGGAGGTGAACCTGGTCAGCGGTTTCTACCAGAGCCAGGTGGTGACGAAGGCGGTCCACGGCGCGCTGCACGCGGTGCACGCGGCCCGCCCCGACGACCCGATGGCGGCGCACGTGAGGCATCTGCTGGTCTTCTTCCTGGTCCGCGGTGAGCGCTGGGCGGAGGCCATGACCCAGCTGACGCACATCGACGGCCATGTCGGCGCGCTCCCCTGGACCCTGTCCCCCGATCCCGCCGCGGAGTTCGCGGTCTACCGGGCCCTGGCGGTCGCGGGCTACGAGGCCAACGGCGGCAGCCCGGCGACGCTGCCGCACTGAGGGACGGTACGCGCAGGGCCCGCCGGAAGCATGGCTTCCGGCGGGCCCTCACCCGGTGCTCAGCAGTGGGCCGGCGGTCGGCTCACTTGCCGTAGTAGGCGTTGTAGATCGAGATCGTCGACGTGTTGCCCTTCTTGTCGGTGATCTTGGCGCGGAAGGAGATCGCCTTCTTCTTCGCGGGGTTCTTGACGGTGATCTTGCCCTTCTTGACGTCGGTCTTCTTCCAGGTCTTTCCGGAGTCGTAGGAGACCCACGCCGCGAGCGACTTGAGGTTCTTGCCCTTGGCGGCGCCCTCGACGGTGACCGGGAAGGTGGCCTTCTTGCCCGCCGTGACCTTGCTGTCCAGTCCGGTGACCGCCTGGAAGCGGGCCGAGGAGGCGGGCAGCTGCTTCAGGCCGGTGGCCTTCTTGGAGCGGAAGGTCCAGCTCGCGTCGATGCGGGTGGACGCGGCGGCGACCTTGGCGCTGCGCTTGACCGAGGTCGTCAGCCGGTAGGAGGCGTCGGCGGAGGGCACCTTGAACTCTTTTTCACCGAACAGCGGGTCGTCGTGGGAGCCGACCTTGGTGCCGTTGCGGTACAGGCTGGTGGTGACCGAGGTGAACTTCGAGGAGCCGGGGTTGCCCTTGCCGTCGGCGAACAGCGGGAGGAAGCCGAAGATGTCGTTGCCGTCGCGGAAGAGGCCGTAGTCCGAGGTGAGACGCGGCCCGAAGACGGCCGTGTTCACGGTCTTGGAGTACTTCTTGCCGGCCTTGAAGGTGAGGGAGTCGCCGAGGGTGTAGCCGGCTTCACCGATCGGCCAGCCTTCGGCGTCGACGCCGCCCTGCTGCTCGAAGTCGAGGTCCCACTTCACCCCGTTCTTGGTGGACAGGTACAGGGTGCGGGTGCTGGGCAGGGTCTGCGGGATGCCGACCGAGGAGGCGGAGTAGCTGCCCGGCAGGAAGCCCATGGCGCTGACCGCGCCCTTCTTGCCGCTCGCCGCGGCGCCCATGGCGACCTTCACCGTGGCCAGTTCGGCGGCCTTGTAGGCGCGGGTGTAGCCGGTGGCGAGCTGCTTGACCTTGCCGCCGGCGACGGTGCTGTACTGCGCCTTGCTGCCCTTGCGCCAGTGGGTGTCCCACTGCTGGCTCAGCGAGCCGTCGGTGATCTGCGGGCCGAGGTGGGCGGAACGGAAGTTGTCGTACGACTCCAGCCACCAGCCGAAGCCGTGGACGCCGTTCTTCGTCTCCACGGTGTAGTCGGCCGAGGCGAACTCCGGCTTGGCCGCCTTGTCCGGCACGGTGATCTTCACCGGCTTGGCCTTGCGGGCGTCCAGGGTGACCGTCGTCTTCTTGGTGACGCTCAGCTTCGGCTGGGAGAGCCAGTCGGCGCCTTCGAACTTCTGCGGGTCGGAGCCGGCGAACACCGCGGTGTCCACGACGTAGTCGCCCTTGGGTACCCGGAGGGTGACGGTGCCGTCGGCGTCGTAGGGCAGGAACCACTCGCCGGCCGCCGCGCCGGAGAGGCCGTCCAGGCTGGCCTGGTAGTCGGCGGTCGCCTTGCCGTCGCGGCCGAGGACCTTGAGCGTCACGTCGTAGGACTCGGCCTCGCGCTCCACGCCCGCGGCCGTGCGGACGTTCTGGCCGCCGCCGGTCGCGACCACGTACGCCGAGTACGCGCCGTCGGTGGTGCCGCCGAGCTTGGTGTTGACGGTGAAGTCGACGGAGGCCGTGCCGCCCGCGGGGACCGTCACCGTGGTGGCGCCCAGGGTGAAGAAGCCGGCCGGGGCCGCCTTGCCCTTGGGGTTGGTGGCGGTGGACGTCAGCTTCAGGGTGACGTCCTTGGTACCGAGGTTGCGGTAGGTCAGCGGCTTGGTGACCGGCTTGTCGTCGGTGTGCGGCCACTGCTGGACGCCGAAGCTCACCGAGACCGGGTCGGCGATCACCGTCTGCTGGATGGCCTTGTCGACCTGGACCCGCCCGGAGCCCTGCTCGAACGGCGTGTACGCGCCGCCCTTGGTGGAGCCGGTGAGCGCGCCCTTCAGCTCCGTGTAGGCCCAGTTGGGGTGCTGCTGCTTCAGGAGCGCGGCCGCGCCCGCGACATGGGGGGTCGCCATCGACGTGCCCGAGATGGACATGTAGCCGGCCGGCTTCTCGCCGACCTCCTTGGCGATCTCGTTCCCCTTCGCCGAGGCGGCCGTGATGTCGACGCCGGGCGCGGTGACATCCGGCTTGACGGCGCCGTCGCCGACGCGGGGACCGGTGGAGGAGAAGTCGGCGAGCTTGTCCTTGTCGTCGACGGCGCCCACGGTGAGGGCGGCATCGGCGCTGCCGGGCGAACCGATCGACTTGGGACCGGAGTTGCCCGCGGCGATGGCGAACAGGATGCCCTTGTCCGCGGAGAGCTTGTTGACCGCCGCCTCCAGCGGGTCGATCTCGGCCGTGTCCCAGCCGCCCAGGCTCATGTTGACGACGTCGGCGCCCTGCGCGGCCGCCCACTCCATGCCTGCCAGGATGCCGGAGTCGTCACCGAAGCCGAAGTCGTCGAGGACCTTGCCGTTGAGGATCTTGGCACCGGGGGCGACACCCTTGTACTTACCGCCTGCCTTGGCGCCGGTACCGGCCGCGATGGAGGCGACGTGGGTGCCGTGGCCGACCTTGTCACCGGTGTTCGGCGCGGTGGTGAAGTTCTTGGACGCCGTCACCTGGCCCTTCAGGTCCGGGTGGGTCGCGTCGACACCGGTGTCCAGGACGGCGATCTTCACGCCCTTGCCGTCGTAGCCGGCGGCCCACGCCTTGGGGGTGCCGATCTGCGCGACGGACTTGTCGAGGGCCGCCTTGCGGACACCGTCGAGCCAGACGTGGGCGATGCCGGACGCGGTCCGGTCGCCGTCGGTGACCGCCTTCCACAGGTCGGGCGTGTCCTCGTGCGAGGTCTGCACGGCGTCCGCGTTCAGGGCGCCGAGGGTCCGGCGGAGCGTGCCCGCGTCGCGGACGTCGGACTTCGCGGCGGCGGCGCGGCCCTGGTACCCGACGATGACCTTCAGACCGCGCTGCTGGGAGCGTCGGATGGAGTCCTTGCCGAGTTCGGTGATGTCGAAGAGCCGCCGGTCGAGCCGGCCGCTCGCGATCAGCCGGGCGGCGTCCGCCGGCAGTACGTGGGTGTGGCCGCCGGACCTGCGGATCTGGACGGGTATGTGTTCCCGGCCCTTGGCCCGCTCCAGACCGACGACGCGGCCCTTGGCGTCCACGGCGACCCGGTCGCCGGTGATGAGGGTGATGCGGTGCTTGGCCTTCAGCGAGGACGACGTCTGTGCGGCGATACCGGCTGCGGTGTCCGCGGCCGTCCGTTCCCCGTTCGCCGACGCCGGGCCGGTCATGCCCGCCACCAGCGCCACGGCGGCTGCCGTGGCGACCATCGCCGCGCCCGTCGCGCGCGCTCTCTTGACTTGTCTGCGCAAGGTTCCCCCTAGCGGATGTGCCGGGCTGATTCCCCATCACCCGGCCGGGGGTGGTCTCGTACGCATGTGCGTAACCCCCCGGGTGATGCAGTATGCCGAGCCGTGTTCAAGTGCCTCAAGGGGCTGCGGGGGAGAACCCCAAGTCGACGGGAATCTGTGACACCACCGCCGGGCTTCCGTTACGGGATCGACGAATTGGGAGCGCGCGGACGGGCGCGTGGGATCCGCGTCCGGCTGCCGGGGCCCGAGCCCCGAGCCCCGAGCCCCGCCTCCCGGGACCTGCGCACCACTCTCGATGTCAGTGGTCGGGGATAGCTTCGATCGTGTTGCGCCGAGGTGGCGTGGACATCTGCTTTCGCATGCAGGGGAGATGGTGCGTTGTCCGTCTGGGAGAAGTCGAGCACGGCGCGGGTGGTGCCGCCCGCGAGGCCGCGGAAGCTGTCCAAGGTGCCGTTCGTCGAGCTGGCGGACGGCCGGCTGCAGGGGGTGGTCTCCAGCGGGTCGGACATCGGGCGCGTGTACGTGTCGTCCGTCGCCGCCGGGACCTACGCGTTCGCGTGCAGCACCAACAACAACCGCCCCTGCGGCGGCGCGCGCGGGTGGTTCTGCAACCACATCCGGGCACTGGTCGACGAGGCCGTGCTGCAGTACGGCGCCGAGCGCGTGGCCCGGTACCTGAAGGTCGAGGTGGCGGACGGCGAGCTCGACGCGGACTCCGTCACCACCGCCATGACGCGCACGCGGCCCGCGCAGGGCGACACCTCGGCCGCGGCGCCCGTGTTCAGCCGGTTCCTGCGGCACCTGGCGTACCTGGAGCTCGCTCCGAGTACCGCGCCGCTGCCCGAGATGCAGTGGTTCCCGACGACGAGGGCGGTGGCCTGATGCGTGCCGATCTGCTGTTCGACCCCGTCGACGGTCTCGACGAGGCCCTCGCGGCCGTGGACGCCTTCGACGCGGCGCTCGTCGCCGGTCTGCTCCGGCCGCAGCCCGACCAGGCCGCCGGTGTGGTGGAACTGGCCGACGCCGTCGCCGGAACCCCGCTCGCCGCGCGCGTCGCCGAGGCGGCCGACAAGACGGTGGCCGGGGCCGCGGGCGAGGACCACTTCGTCGCGCTCGCCGCGGCCCGAGCCGCCCTGCTCGGCTCGGTGCACGACGCACTGACCGCCCGCGTGACGGAGGCCGTCGGCCGGCCCGTCGCCGAGGAGGCCGCCCCGGGCGGGGCCGGCGGCGCGGACCACGCCGCGAACCTCCTGGCCGCCGCCCGCAGTTGGCTGAGCGACCTCGCGCGCGCCGGCTGGCAGGGCATCGACCACGAGCTGGTCGGCGGCGCCGCGCCCGTCGTCACGGCGATGCTGCCCGACCCGGCGCTGCGCCGACAGGCCACGCTGCTGGACGGGTTCGCCGCCGAACTCGCCGCGTCCTGCCCGGGGGCCACCCTGGAGCGGATCCCGGTGCGCCGGTGGGCGGACCTGTGGTCGCGCTCTCTGCTCCTGACGCTGCCGGGTGCGACCGGCGCCCCCGCGGTGGACACGGCCACCGGCCGCCTGCTGCCGCTCGGGATCGACGTGCAGGAGCACGCGACCGCCGTACAGGCCCAGGTCCACGCGGTGTTCGAGCCCGCCGACGGCGGCGCGCCCCGGCTGGTGCGGGCCGCCGCGTCCGCCCCGAAGCCCGACACCGTCGTCGGGGCGGGCCTGTGGCAGCTGCTGCGCCCGCACCTGTCCCTGCTGACCGCGGTGAGCGAGGGCCGTGCGATGGACCTCGACGCGATGCCCGTCACCGCCGAAGGCGACCTGATCTGGGACGACGCGCGCGCCCGCACGGGTGAGCCGGCCGACTCCCTCGCCACCGCGCGCGTCGCCCTGCCCACCGCCACCGCGGCGGCCACCGCGCCGCTGGACCGGCACCCGGCCCGGATCTCCGTCCCCGTCCTGCTGGAGGGGTACGAGGCGGAGCAGGACGACGACGGGGTCGCGTTCCGGATCACCGGGCGCCGCCTGGCCGTCGACACCGACCGGATACCGGCCGCCGGACCGCTCACCGCCGAGGCCGTCGTCGCGTCCGGCGCGTGCATCGCGCTGCTCCGGTGGGACGCCGGGGAGTTCCACGTCCAGCCGCTGGCCGTGGAGAAGACCGTGCGGAAGAAGGCCGTCGCGGTGCACGCCGGGGCGTGGGCCGGAGGCACCACCGACAAGGGCGGTGTCCGCGCGGAGAAGGCTGCCACCGGCGCCGTCGACGCGCTCCGCGAACGAGCCGGAAGGCTGTTGCGGAAATGACCCACCCCACCACCGCACCGGCCGCCGTGCCCGGTCCGGCACAGCCCTCCGCACCCGCGGAGTCGACCGCGCCCGCCGCGCCCGCCGCGCCCGACCCGAACGACAACCGGCGCCAGGTGCTCTACTGGCGGCTGCTGGCCCGGCTGTTCGACCCCGAGGAGCATGCCTCACTGGAGTCGGCGAGCCTGGCCGTGGTCGAGGACATCGGGCTGCCGTCCGCGCTGCTCGACCCGGGCGCCTCCGTCGACTCCGTGGTGCAGCGGCACCCGGAGCTGGCCGCCGAGTTCGACGGGCTGATGGCCCCCGAGCCGGAGGAGGACGACGCCCGCGACCGGGCCGCCGAGGTGCGGCGCGCGGCCCTCGTCTCCAAGGTCCTGCTGAACGTCTTCTCCACCGGCTCCGGCGCCGTCACCGCCGAGCAGCTGGCCCGCTGGCAGTCCGACGCGGGCTGGCTGGAGCGGGCGCTCGGCTGCCGGCCCGGCGACCTGCGGGGCGGACGCGCCGGCGCGGGGGGCGTCGGGGCGAATGGTGTCGGCGCGGGTAGTGCAGGCGTGGGTGGTACCGGCGCGGGCGGCCAGGGTGTCAGCCCCACCGGTACCGGCGGGGGCGGGCGCACACCCGACCTCAGCCGGCTGATCCCCGCCATCGGCCCGGAACTCGGCTCCATCGAGGCCGGCCTGGTCAAGCGGATGCGGCTGCGCGAGGTGCTGGCCGACCCGCGGCTGGCTTCGCAGCTGACCCCGAGCATGTCCCTGATCGAGCAGCTGCTGCGGGACAAGAACAACCTCTCGGGTGTGGCCCTGGCGAACGCCAAGTCGCTGATCCGCCGTTACGTGGACGAGGTCTCCGCGGTCCTGCGCACCCAGGTGGAGAAGGCCACGGTCGGCGACATCGACCGGTCCGTCCCACCGAAGCGGGTCTTCCGCAACCTCGACATCGACCGCACCATCTGGAAGAACCTCACCAACTGGAGCCCGGAGGAGGAGCGGCTCTACGTCGACCGCCTCTACTACCGGCACACCAGCCGCAAGACGACACCGCAGCGGCTGATCGTCGTCGTGGACCAGTCGGGCTCCATGGTCGACTCGATGGTCAACTGCACCATCCTGGCCTCCATTTTCGCCGGGCTGCCGAAGGTGGACGTCCATCTGATCGCCTACGACACCCAGGCGCTGGACCTCACGCCCTGGGCGCACGACCCGTTCGAGACCCTGCTGCGCACCAAGCTCGGCGGCGGCACGGACGGCACCGTGGCCATGGCGCTCGCCCAGCCGAAGATCGCCGAGCCGCGCAACACCGTCGTGGTGTGGATCTCCGACTTCTACGAATGGCGCACCGACGAGCTGTTCGAGAGCATGTCCGCCATCCACCGCTCGGGTGCGAAGTTCATCCCGGTCGGTTCGGTGACCAGCGCCGGGCGCGGCAGCGTCAACCCGTGGTTCCGGGAGCGCTTCAAGGACCTCGGCACGCCGGTGATCTCCGGCCACATCAAGAAGCTCGTGCACGAGCTCAAGACGTTTCTCACCTGATCCGTCCGCCGGCTCCCTCGCCCGAAGCTCTCCGAACCTCTCCGAGCTTCTCCGAGCTTCTCCGAGCTCATCTCAACACCCCGGACTTCCACGCACTTCCACGAACGTCTCTTCCTCGAGCCCTTCTCGAGCCCTGAACGGAAAGGCCCTCACCTGATGTCCGACCTGCTGCGCGCGCCCGCCGAGATCAAGTACGCCGAGGAACTGGACTGGCTGGAGTCGGTCGACGACGGCCCCAAGCCGTTCTCCTGGCGGCTGTCGCCGAAGATGGTCCGGCTGTTCGTTCTCGGCTCCGAGCGCTCCGACGGCCTGGACCGGGAGATCTACCAGAAGTGGTTCGGCGACCGGAGCTTCGTCGAGCGTTCCATCGTGACCCTCGCCTCCGACCGCGGCCTGCTCCTGATCGGCGACCCCGGCACCGGAAAGAGCTGGCTGGCCGAGCTGCTGTCCGCCGCGATCAGCCGCAACTCCACCCTCGTGGTGCAGGGCACGGCCGGCACCACCGAGGACCACATCAAGTACTCCTGGAACGTGTCCATGGTCATCGCCAAGGGCCAGTCCAGGGAGTCGATGATCCCGTCGCCGATCATGACCGCGATGGAGACCGGGTCGATCGGCCGTTTCGAGGAGCTGACGCGTTCCACCAGCGATGTCCAGGACGCGCTGATCTCCCTCCTCTCCGAGAAGTACGTCTCGGTGCCGGAGCTGGAGAGCGGCGGCAGCGACAACATCGTCTTCGCCAAGCCCGGCTTCTCGATCATCGCCACCGCCAACAGCCGCGACCGCGGGGTCAACGACCTCTCGTCCGCGCTGAAGCGCCGCTTCAACTTCGTCCGCATCCCGGTCATGACGAACAAGAAGAGCGAGGCCGAGATCGTCCGCTTCCGCACCGAGGAACTGCTGCGCCGTCACTCGATAGAGCTGGAGGTGCCGCCGACCCTGCTCGACGTGCTGCTCCAGAGCTTCGCCGACCTGCGCGCCTCCGCCGCCGCGGCCGGCAGCGACGACGAGAAGCTGGAGTCCGCGCTGTCGACGGCCGAGCAGATCGGTGTGCTGGAGGACGCGGTCCTGCACAGCAACTTCTTCGGTGAGCGCACACTGACCGCCCGTTCCCTCGCCTCCTCGCTCGTCGGCTCCCTCGCCCGCCGTGAGCCGGAGGACCTGGCCATCCTCAACAAGTACCTGCACGGCGTCGTCGAGCCGCGCAGCAAGGAGCAGGGCGGCTCATGGCCCGAGTTCCTGGAGGGCGGCCGGGACGCGATCGCGACGCTGTCATGAGCGCCGCACCCGAGAGCGCGCCCGTCGTGCGGGAGAGCACGCGCGCGGCGCGGGAGAGCACGTTCGCGGGGCTCCGCGGCCAACTCCACGAGGCAGCGGCCACGTTCGCCGGCGGGCCGGACGCTCTGGAGGGCATCCTCCTCGGCATGGTCAACGACGTGGACCGCGCGGTGCGCGAGCCGCTGGAGATCTTCCCCGTCTGCCACCACTCGCCCGCCTCCGCCCTCGCGATGGCCCGCCGGCTGCGCGAGAAGCAGCCCAAGGTGGTGTACCTGGAGCTGTGCGAGGACATGGCGCCGCTCCTCACCGAGCTGCGCAACTGCCGCCTGCCGGTGGCCGTCCAGGCGTTCGCGAGCGAGGTGGACGGCTTCCCGCCCGAGTGGGCACCGCTGTCGGTGGTCGCGCCGATCACCGAGGCGTCCGCCGAGTACCAGGCGATCGCGTACGCGCTGGACACCCCCGGCGTCGAACTGGTCCTCGTCGACCGGTCCTCCGACCACGTCTTCCAATGGGACAGCCGCGGGCAGTGCACCCCACAGGGGGCCGAGGACGGGACGGACAAGCACGGGACGACCGGGCACGGGACAGCCGGGCCCGACGGACGGACCTCGGCCGAGGACGCGACGGAGACCGCGCTGCACGGCGAGGCCGTCGGCGTGGGGATCGGCGACCTGCGGCCGCGCTTCGCCGAACTGGAGGAGCACCTGCTGCGGCACGGCAAGGTGCGGCACTGGTCGGAGTGGTGGCACCAGTACGTCGAGCTGCCGCTCGGCGACGGCGACCACGACACCTACCGCCAGGTCATGCTCCTCATCGGCAGCCTGTTCCGGCGGCTCGCCCCCGGCGACCCGTCGCGGGTGCGGATCGACGAGGACCGCGAGCGGTACATGTGGACCCGGATGCGGGAGCACCTGGCCGCGACCGGCACCGACCCCGAGGACTGCCTGTACGTCTGCGGCGCGTTCCACGCGGCCAGCAGGGTGGAGGAGTTCGGCGTGGCCGGCTCCGACACGTACGAGATCTCGCCGCGCTCCGCCACCACCTGGCAGCACGGGCTCATTCCGTCCAGTCACGCGGCGGTCGAGGCGCAGTTCGGTCTCGCCGCCGGCTCGGTGTCCATCGCGGCGACCGAGTGGGCGAAGAGCCTCAAGCGCACCCGGGTCCGGCCGTACCGGCTGGCGGGTCAGGCCGGTACGAAGAAGTCCCGGGCGAAGCAGACCGCAGCACCGGCGGCGGGGGCGGCGCGGCCCGCCGCGACGGACAAGCTGTCCGGGTTCCTGGGCCGGCCGCCGGTCCTGGACTCGCTGGACGAGGCCGAACTGCTCGGCTGGTCCGTGGACATCGTGAGCGCGGCCCGGCGAAGCGGCTATCTCGCCTCCACCGCCGACGCGATCGCCGTCTTCGAGACGTCGATCCTGCTCGCCGGGATGCGGGACCGGGCCAAGCCCACGCCGTACGACTTCCAGGACGCGGCGGTCACCTGCATCGAGAAGGACGCGGTGCCGGGGCGGCGGGACGTGCGGCGGCTCGTCGAGATCATGATGGGCGGCGACCGGGTCGGCCAGGTCGGCTACGACTCACTGCCGCCCCTCGCGCGCGACGTGCACGACCGGCTGGAGCCACTGGGGCTGAAACTCCAGCAGCGGGGCGTGCGGCGGGCCCTGCTGGACATGGCGTCCCAGCCGGAGCTGCGGGACTGCTCCGACGTGCTGTGGATGCTGCGCCGGCTGCTGCCGCAGGGCGCGGCCCGGCCCATCATGGGCGAGCGCGCGCTGGGCGAGCGGTCGATCCAGGAGTCGTGGGACCTGGCGCTCGGCACCCACCAGCGGGCCCTCATCGAGCTCGGCTACGAGGGCGTCAGCATCGAGCAGGTCCTGGAACAGCGCCTGCGCCGCGCCGCCTACGCGCCGCAGGCGACGGCGGCGACGGTGCTGGAAGCCGTCGAGGACGCGGCGCTGTACCTGGGCGGCAGCCGGCGTCTCGCCGACGAGCTGGGCACGCGCGCGCTGGCGGTCCTGACGTCCGAACGCAGTGTCGACGGCGCGCCGGAGGTGCTGCGCCGGGTGCGCCGGCTGCTCGCGTACTACCGGACGAGCGAGCCGGTCCTGCCGCCGTGGATCGGGTCCTTCGTCAAGGCCGGTTACGCGCACTACTGCACCCTGCTGCCGACCGCGTTCACGGACGAGGACGCGACGGTGGGTCAGGTCGCGGCGATGCTGGGCTTCCTGTTCAGCATGGAGAGCCTGGCGCTGTCGCTGGGCTGCGACAGGGCGCAGCTGGAGCTGGCGGTCGCGCAGTCCCACCCCGCGGACCCGTCGAAGACGGCCCTGCTGTGGGCGGCGCAGGTGCAGCTCGGCACGCTCTCCCGCGAGCGGTTGCGGGCGCGGTGCGACGAGCTGCTGGCCAACCCGCTGGTGGTGCCCGCGTATCCGCGCTACCTGAGCGGCTTCGTCCACGCGTTGGAGCCGGTGCCGGGCCTGGCGGACGTGGTCGTGGAGGCGGTGTCGAACGCGTTCGGGCGGCTGCCCGACGCGGTGCTGCTGCCGTGGCTCCCGACGCTGATCAGCACGCTGCGGGCGGGCGCGGCGGACCTCGCCCCGCTGCTGATCCGCGAGGCCGGGCGGATCTTCCCGAGCCGGCTCGCGGCACTGGACGCGTGGGTGCCGCCCTGGCGCGCACCGGCCCCGGCTCCCGTACGCCGCGCGGCACGGGCGGCAGGGCGGGCGGCCGACGTCCGCCGGGGCGCCGCACTGGCACCGGCGCATCCCGCCGCGTTCGACGCGCTGGCGGACCTGCTCGGCTGCACGGAAGGCTGGGCCCCGGCCACCGCCCCGGCGGGCATGGCGGGCATGGCGCTGCTGACCACGCACCCCGCAACCTGCGACGCGCTGGCGGACCTGCTCGGCTGCACGGAGGGCTGGGCCCCGCCCAGCCCTCCGACGGCTCCGGCAGGCGCAGCCCTGACCGCCCGCCATCCAGACTCGGCAACGGCGCTGGAGTCCCTCCTCGCCGGCAACTGACCGGCGACGCGCTCCCGGCCACGGGATTCCACTCCCGCCGGGCTCGCACGCCGGGCACCCGGCGTGCGAGCCCGTGCACTCGGCCCCTCCCCGTGCGCGGCCCGCCGTGTCCGACGCGGTCAGGGACCGCACACACAGAGCTCAGCAGTCGTGCCGGGAGGCGCGGACCTGTCGGTCCTCCACCCGAACGCCACCACCGTGAACCAGCATCTCCGCGCTGCGAACCGACGGTCGGCCACGCGCTTTTCCACCAGGGGGCTCACAGCCCGGACCGGGAGCCGGCATCGTCCCCACGTCTTCCGCGCACGGACACACTTCTGCGCGACGGGTGCGGTCAGGCGCCCGGGTTCTCCTTGACCGTGATGCAGCCCTTGCGGATGGTCGCCACGCGCGGGGCCTGCTTCGCCAGGGTCGAGTCGTGGGTGACCATGACGAAGGTGAGCCCGAGCTCCTTCCACATCCGGACCAGGACCTCCATGATCTCGTCGCGCATCGACTCGTCGAGGTTTCCGGTGGGTTCGTCGGCGAGCAGCACCTTCGGTTCCTTCACCAGCGCCCGCGCGATGGCCACCCGCTGCTGCTGACCGCCGGACATCTCGGCGGGCAGATGCCCGAGCCGTTCGCCGAGTCCGACCGCGGCCAGCGCCTCGGCGGCCTTCTCGCGCCGCTCCTTCGTCTTCACCCCGAGCGGGACGAGCGCGGTCTCGACGTTCTCCTGCGCGGTGAGGGTCGGGATCAGGTTGAAGGACTGGAAGACGAAGCCGATGCTCTCGCTGCGCACCCGGGTGAGCCGGGCCTCGGGCAGCTTGGCCAGGTCGGTGCCGTCGAGGAGGATTTCGCCGGAACTGGGACGGTCGAGTCCGCCGAGCATCTGCAGCAGGGTGGACTTGCCGCCGCCGGTGGGGCCCTGGATGACGAGCCGGTCGCCGTCGGGGATCGTCAGGTCGATGCCGTCGAGGGCGCGGACGGTTTCCTTGCCCCGGGTGTAGCGCCGGGTGACGCCTTTGAGTTCGTACATGGGTCAACTCCTGGATTGCATACGAGGGTGGGGCCGCCGGCGACGGGGCGGCGCTACGCGACGCGGCGCAGCGCGTCCGCCGGGCGGAGCCGGGAGGCACGCCAGCCGCCGAAGGCACCGGCGACGAGACCGCCGGCCACCGCGAGGCCGACCGCGAGGGCGACGGTGGTGAGGCTGACCGGCGCGGTGAGGGCGACGTCGAGGGTCTTGGCGGCCGTCTGCCGTACGGGACCGGCCATGCCACCGCCACCGGGGCCACCCCCGGGGCCGCCCGCGCCGCCTCCTCCGCCGCCGAGCTGGGCCTGCAGGGTGGGGCTGATCGCGGTGACGGCATACGCGCCCGTCAGGCCGAGTGCGATGCCGAGGACCCCGCCGATCAGCCCGTGCACGACCGCCTCGCCGACGACCTGTCGGGTCACCCGGCCCGATGTCCAGCCCAGCGCCTTCAGCGTGCCGAACTCGCGCACCCGGCGGGAGACCGCCGAGGAGGTGAGCAGCCCGGCGACGAGGAACGCGGCCACGAGCACCGCGATCGACAGCCACTTGCCGACGCCGGTGGCGAGGGAGGAGGCGGTGGACAGCGAGCCGGAGACGGTGTCCGCGAGGTCGGCGGAGGTGGTGACCGTCGTCCCCGCCACGTTCTTCTGGATACCCGACTTGACGGCGTCGAGCTGCTGGGAGTCGGTCGCCCTGACGTAGATCGTGGTGACCTTGTCCTTGGCTCCGGCGAGGGTCTGAGCCTGCTTCAGCGGGATGTAAAGGTTGGCGGCGGCGTCCCCGCTGTCGGCGGTGGCGATCCCGATGATCTTGTACTTGGTGCCCTTGACCGTGACCGTGTCACCGGTCTCGAGCTTCTTCTCCTTGGCGTGGGCGGAGTCGGCGACGGCCACCTTCGCGTCGGTCTCGCTCGCCTTGAAGGTACGGCCGCTGGTGATCCGGGAGGAGGTCAGCGGGCCGAGTTCCGGCTCGGTGACGTCGGTGCCGTAAACGGAGTAGCTGTTGACGTCGAAGTCGGCGCCGCCGCCCTGCACGCGTCCCTCGGGGGCCGGCTGGGCTCCGCCCGGCCCTCCCTCCTGGCCGCTCTTGCCGTCCTGGCTTCCCTGACCGTCCTGGCTGCCGTCCTGCTGGAACCGACCGCGTGTGAACTCGCCGCTGACCTTGACGACCTGGAGGTTCAGACCGCCCACCGCGTCGGCGACACCGCTCTGTTCGCCGACCTTGCGCACGGTGGAGCTCGCCAGGGTCTGGAAGCCCTGCACCATGACATGGTCGGTGCTCTGCTCATCGCCGGAAGCATCGTCCTGGGCGTCGAAGCGGAAGCGTGGCCGTTCCTGGGCCGTGGCGGACTCGGCGGCCTTGGTGACCGTCATGTCCGTGCCCAGTCCGTACAGCGACTGCAGGACCTTCTCCTGCGCCTTGCCCATGCCGGAGGACACGGAGTTGACCACGATGACCAGCGCGATGCCGAGTGCGAGACCGGAGGCGACGACGAGGGCCGCCTTTCTGCGGCGGCGCAGTTCGCGCCTCAGGTAGGTGAAGAACATGAGGGCACGCTAGGAGCGGCCCGTGATGAAGTGTTGAGCCCTCGATAAGAGCCGCATGAGAAGACCGATGCCGCGTCCGCCCTTCCGGGGGCGGACGCGGCATCGGTCAAGTGGACGAGCGGTTGGACTGTTGGCTGCCGAGTTGTGGAGCGGTGGGTGGCCGACAGGTGTCAGACCGCCGAGCCCGCCTTCCACTGGGCCCAGTCCATGTTCCAGCCGTTGAGGCCGTTGTCCGGGGCGACGGTCTTGTCGCCGGTGTTCTTCACGACGACGACGTCACCGACGATCGAGTTGTCGTAGAACCAGGCGCCCGGCGTGTTCGGGTCGTCGGCGCCCTGGGTGTCGGACAGGCCGATGCAGCCGTGGCTGGTGTTGGCGCTGCCGAAGATGGACTTGGCGCCCCAGTAGTTGCCGTGGAGGAAGGTGCCGGAGTTGCTCAGGCGCATGGCGTGCGGTACGTCCTTGATGTCGTACTCGCCCTTGCCGTCGTCGTCGGTGAAGCCGACGGTCGCGCCGTCCATCCGGGTCTCCTTGAACTTCTCGGAGATGACCATCTGGCCCTCCCACGTCTTGTTCTCGGGGGAGCCGGCGGAGATCGGGATCGTCCGGACGGTCTTGCCGTCCTGCGTGACCTTCATCTGCTTGGTCTCGGCGTCGACGATCGAGACCTGGTTGCGGCCGATCTTGAAGTTGACCGTCTTCTGCTGAACGCCGAAGACACCCTCGGCACCCTCGACCCCGTCGAGCGCCAGCTTCAGGGTGACGGTGGAGTTCTCCTGCCAGTAGTCCTCGGGACGGCAGTCCATGCGGTTCGCGTTGAACCAGTGGCAGGCGACCTCCTGGCCGCTGCTGGTGGAGACGGTGATGCCCTTCTGGACCTCGGCCTTGTTGGCGATCGCCTTGTCGAAGTTGATCGACACCGGCATGCCGACGCCCACGGTCGAGCCGTCGTCCGGGGTGAAGTTGCCTATGAAGCTGTTGTCCGGGGAGACCGTGGTGAACGAGGCGTTCTCGTGGGCGGCGCGTCCCTTGGAGTCCTCGGCGGTGGCCGCCAGCTTGTAGGCGGTGGCGCGCTCCAGCTGGACGCTGGGCCTCCAGCTCTTCTTGTCCGCGGCGATCTCACCCTCGACGACGGTGCCGTCGGTGGCCGTCATCGTGACCTCGGTGAGCGTGCCCTTGGCCACGGTGACCGCGGCGGAGTTGTTGATGGAGGCATTGCTCGAGCCGCCCTTCGGCGTGATCTTGATCTGGGCCTCGGAGGTCTTCTTGGCCGCCGCCTCGTCGACCTGGGCCTGCGACGTGCCCTTGCCGTTGTCCCCACCGGAGCCGGCGTCCTCGCCGCCACCGGAACACGCCGAGAGCACCATCACTCCACCGAGCAGAGCGGACGCAGCCATCAGGCCCCTGCGCCGCTTACCTTCCGTCATCACACGCTTCTCCATCGTCGCCGCTTCCCCGAACCCCGCGGGCCCCCGCACCCGAAGCTGAGAGTCCCCGTCAAACACTTCAACGCTACGACCGGTAGGTCCCGTTCCACATGGTCCGCGAATGTGGGGCTCACCACGTCCGTCGCGGCCGGGCAGGCGGTGTTCGACCCGTGCGTCACCTGAGACGTCAGAGCCCGGGCGGCGGTTGCCGCCCGGGGTCACGATTTCCCCAAACCGCGCCGGTCAGTCACCTCCGCCCGACGTAACCCACCCTCCACGCACCCCACTTACGGTAATTGCCACATATTTCACACTTCATCACTCTTGGATGTTTTGTGGACAATGCCCGTGTTGCCCTATCTGTCACTTTTGACCGAAACGTCATCCGTATCGCCGTCTGACGCGTCATCGAACCCGTCGTCATCGAACCCGTCGCCATCGAACCCGTCGCCGTAGACCTCGTCGTCGCCGTCGTCGTCGAGGTCCCACTCGGGCGAGTCCGGGTCGTAGTCGATCCGCTCACTGCTCCACGAGGCCTGCTGGAGTTCCACCCCCGGCACGTCGCCGACCAGACCGAACGGGTTGACGAGGTACGCGAGCGCCTCGGCCGTGTCGCCGGCCACCGCGTCCCGAGCGGGCGCCCGCTCCTCGGCAGACAGGTCGCCGTCGTCCGCGATCCTGGCCAGCGCGGCGCCGGTCACGGCGTCCACGTCGTCGACCTCGAGAACGAGGTCGACGCGAAGCCGTACAAACCGCGATGTCTCTGGAGTGCTCATGCCCCGGAGCGTACGACTCCGGCTCCCGTGACTTTCCTGTGACCCGCGATTTTCACTAACATCAGTCCACACGGCCAACTCGCCAGCGCCACAAGGGGATCGATATTCCGTGTCATCCGCTCTCCGTCCGTTGCTGACCGCCACCGCCGCAGGCACCCTCCTGTGCGCCCTGTGGTTCGTCCCGTCCGCCAACGCGACCTCTGACACCCCGACTCAAGGAACCACCCCGGCAAGCCCGTCTCCGCAGGTCACAGAGCAGGCGAGGGTCATATCCAGCACCTCGACCAACGCTTCGACCGCGTCGTACGACGGCACCGCCGGCGAGGTCCGGCTCGCCGACACCGGCAGCTTCAACAGCACGCCGTACGTCGTCGGCGGCACCGCCTGCCTCACCCTCGGCGCGGGCTTCGTCGTCTACTCGGTACGCCGGGAACGCCTCGACTTTTAACTCGCTTGACGTTCCCTTGAGATGACCTTGACCGCGGCCTCCGCGCACCCGCGGCTCGTCACCGCAGCGGGCCTGTGATCTTTTCCACCGCGGTCAGCAGCCGTCCGTCGCGTACGAACGCCTCCGCCGCGGCGAGTTCGGGCGCGAGATGACGGTCGGGGCCGGGACCGCCCACACCGGCCTGTCGCGCGGCCTCGACGACGGCCCGGGTCGCGGGCGCCGGGGTGAGCCCCTCGCGCAACTCCACCGCACGCGCGGCGGTGTACAGCTCGACGGCGATGACCCTGGCGAGGCTGTCGACCGAAGTACGCAGCTTGCGCGCGGCCGACCAGCCCATCGAGACGTGGTCCTCCTGCATCGCGGAGGACGGGATCGAGTCCGCCGACGCCGGTACGGCCAGCCGCTTCAGCTCGCTCACCAACGCGGCCTGCGTGTACTGAGCGATCATCAGACCGGAGTCGACACCGGGGTCGTCGGCGAGGAACGGCGGCAGCCCGTGACTGCGGTTCTTGTCCAGCAGCCGGTCGGTACGGCGCTCGGCGATGGAGCCGAGATCGGCGACGGCGATGGCGAGGAAGTCCAGCACATAGGCCACCGGGGCGCCGTGGAAGTTGCCGTTGGACTCCACCCGTCCACCCCCGGAGCCGAACGCCCCCGAACCGGTGCCGCCCGGACCCGTGCCGCCGGCACCCGTGTCGCCGGGCAGCACCACCGGATTGTCGATGGCGGCGGCGAGTTCGCGCTCGGCGACCAGTCGGGCGTGCGCGATCGTGTCCCGTCCGGCGCCCGCGACCTGCGGGGCGCAGCGCACCGAGTAGGCGTCCTGGACGCGCGGGGCGTCGTCCTGATGATGCCCCGTCAGTCCCGAACCGGCGAGCACCGCAAGCATGTTGGCGGCGCTGGCGGCCTGGCCCGGGTGCGGGCGGATGGCGTGCAGTTCGGGGGCGAGCACCTTGTCGGTGCCAAGCAGTGCCTCCAGACTCATCGCGGCCGTGACGTCGACGGACCGGTACAGGGTGTCGAGGTCGGCGAGGGCCATGATCAGCATGCCGAGCATGCCGTCGGTGCCGTTGAGGAGGGCGAGCCCTTCCTTCTCGCGCAGTTCGACGGGCCGGATCCCGTGCTCGGCGAGCAGGTCGCCGGCGGCCCGCAGGGTCCCGTCGGGCCCCTCGGCCTCCCCTTCGCCCATCAGGGCGAGCGCACAGTGGGACAGCGGGGCCAGGTCGCCGGAACAGCCGAGCGAGCCGTATTCGTGCACCACGGGGGTGATCCCGGCGTTCAGCACGTCGGCGATCGCCTGCGCGACCTTGGGGCGTACGCCGGTGTGCCCGGAACAGAGGGTCTTCAGCCGCAGGAACATCAGGGCGCGGACGACCTCGCGCTCGACGTGGGGCCCCATGCCGGCGGCGTGCGAGCGGACGATGTTGCGCTGCAACTGGGCACGCAGCTCCGGGCCGATGTGCCGGGTCGCCAAAGCACCGAAGCCGGTGCTCACCCCGTACACGGGGTCCGGCTCGGCGGCCAGGGCGTCCACGATCTCGCGGGACGCGGCGAGGGCGGCCAGCGCCTCGCCGGAGAGCTCGATGCGGGCACCGCCGCGCGCCACGGCGAGCACATCGGACGCGGTGACGCCGGACGGTCCCACCACCACAGTGCGCATATTCATATTCAGGAGCGTACGCAGTGAATTCGACGATGTCACCACTGGGACCCGCGGTCACCCCTTACCGATACGCCCGCCCCCTCGCCACGCCCCTGAGTCCGCCGGACCAGTACATCCCGGGTGCCCGGACCCCCCTCGCACCCCTCCCCTACGGCGAGTGCCGCCCCCGGAACCGGCGCCGCTCCCCGTCCGGCTTCCGTACCGGCTCGTCCACCAGGCACACGACCGGGTCACCCGGACCCTCGCGCCCGGCGACGACGGGGCGGGTGGCCCGCTCGGCCTTGGCACGGTACTGCGCCGCGTCGGCCAGCCGGAAGAGCCGCCGGGCGGAGTGCACCGGCCCGATGGGGTCCCCGGTGGACGCCACCCCGCAGGCCACACCGTCCCCGATCTCCAGCACCACGGCGCGGCGGCACACTTCGTCGGCCGTCCTGACGGCCTCGTCGGCGGGCGGCCCCACCGCCAGCAGACAGAACTCGTCCCCGCCGAGCCGCGCCGCCAGGGCACCGGGCAGCATGGCCCCGCACAGGGACAGCACGGTCCCGAACCGCTCGAGCAGCCGGTCGCCAACGGCGTGCCCCAGCGTGTCGTTGACCCGCTTGAGCCCGTTCAGATCGCACACGACGAGGCTGACGACGGTCCCGTCCCGGCGGTGCCGCTCGATCGCCTCGTCGAGCCGCACGTCCACGGCACGGCGGTTGGCCAGCCCGGTGAGCGCGTCCGTGTACGCCAGCCGCCGCGCCTCCTCCAGCCGCTCGGACTGCGCGATCCCGGCGGCGACGACGGCGGCCAGGACCGTCGCGAAGTCGGCGTCGCCCCGCTCGAAGACGGGCGCGCCGACCGGCCGGGCGACGTACAGCTCGCCCCATGCCCGCCCGTGGAGCACGATCGGGGCGACCACGCAGCAGCCGCGCCCGCGGCGGCGCAGGGCCGTCACCCTCTGATGGGTGTAGCCGGGCCGCCCCGCCGTCGGCCCCTGGGCGGTCTCCACCCAGGCGTCCGGCTCGCCGCCACCGGCCGCCCACCGCTCGTGCAGGAACTCGGTGATCTCGGCGAACTGGTGCACGGGGTAGGCCTCGCGCTCCGGGAACTCCTCCTCGCCCTCGGCCAGTTCGCCGACGTTCACCAGGACCCGCAGCCGCCCCAGCTCGCGCTCCCACACCGACAGCGCCGCGAAACTCCCACCGAGCGCCCGGCCGGCCCCGAGAGCCGCGGCCCGCCAGACCTCCCGCGAACTGTGCGCGGCGGCCATGCCCTGCGCCAACGCCACCACGGCCGCCAGCCGGCTGTCCTCACCCATCCCTCCAGGCTAGGGACGTTCGACGCGAAGAGGGAGATTTAAGGAGCAAACGGAAGTTCCGTCATGCCCCCAGGCCCCGCCGCTCCCCTCCCCGGGCCGGCGTCGCGCCCCACCAGTAACGGGTGCTCCACTCCCCGCCGACCCGGCGCCGCTCTACTCCCCCGGCCAGTCCGGCTTGCGCTTCTCGTTGAAGGCGGCCACGCCCTCCGCGCGGTCGCCCGAGAACGCCACCGTCCGCCAGGCGGCGTCCTCCACCTCGAGGCCGGCGGGCAGATCCAGCCCCTGCCCGAGCCGCAGCGCCCGCTTGGCCGCCCGCAGCCCCACCGGCGAGTTGGCGGCGATGCGGGCGGCCAGGGCCAGCGCCTCCTCGCGGTCCCGCCCCGCCTCCACCAGCTCGTCGACCAGCCCCAGCTCCCGGGCCTCGGCGGCCTCCACCCGGCGCGCCGTGAAGATCAGCTCGGCGGCCCGCGCCGCGCCCACCCGCCGGGGCAGCAACTGCGTACCGCCGCCGCCGGGAATCACCCCGACGGACACCTCGGGCAGCCCCACCACGGCCGTACGGTCGGCGACGATCACATCGCAGGACAGGGCCAGCTCGAATCCGCCGCCCAGCGCGAACCCGTGCACCGCCGCCACCGTCGGCACCGGCAGCTCCAGCACGCCGGTGTACGCCCCGCGCGCCACCGGCCGCTGGCGCACCAGATCGGCGTCGCTGAAGGAGTTGCGCTCCTTCAGATCGGCGCCGACGCAGAAGGCCCGCTCGTGCGACGAGGTCAGCACCACCACCCGTACGGCCGGGTCCTTCCCCAGTGCCGCGCAGGCCCCGGCGAGGGACCGGGCCATCTCGGTGGAGACGGCGTTCATGGCCTTGGGCCGGTCGAGGACCAGCTCCGCGACATGCCCCTGCTCATGCCGCCGCACCAGCACGAACTCCCCGAACCGTTCCTCACTCATGACACCCTCCGGTTAACGCGGGTTAACATCCGTCGTCCCGATCATCGCAGCCGGCACCGCCCGGTGAAAGGGCGTGCGTCCAGTTCCCTCGTCACCCCCCGTCCACCCGTTCGAGTGACATCCCGCCCACTCCGGCCCGGCCCCCTACGGGAACGCCTAGCGTGCAACGCACCGCGGCGCGTGGGGGGCGCGTACGCAGGGCAGGGGGAGGAATCATCATGCCGACGAACACGCCGACCAGACCGACCGAACCACGGTCCACCGGACCGGAGACGGCCGAGGGCACACCGGCGCACACCGGATTCGCCCTCTTCGGCGCGCGTTTCCGGGGCCGCCACCGCAAACCCCGCCCCCGGAAACTCCTGCTGGCCGGCGGCGGACTGGCGCTGACCGCGGGCGCCCTGAGCCTCGTACGCCTGGCGTCCGACCCGGGCCCCGCGGACATCGGCGCCGGGGCCGGCCCCCGCCCGGTCGTCCCGGACCCCACGACCGCCACGAGCCCCGGCACGGACGGCACGGGCGGTACCACTGCTCCGGCCGCCCCGGCCCCGGGGGCCGGTCCCTCCTCGCCCACCGCCCTGGGCGGTCAGAGCACGCCGCTGCTCACACCGGCCGCCCCGGGCAGCACCGCCGCACCGACCGCCGTGACCTCGCCCCTCACCACTCCGGACACCCCGAGCACCCCGAGCACACCGGGTGCCCCGGGTGCCCCGGGTGCCCCGAAGCCGCCGGTCCCCACCGGCGCCCCACCGGACGCCCCCACTCCCCCGCCGACGCCTCCGGACCGCACACCGCCGCGGCCTCAGCCCCCGGACCGGCAGGCACCACCCCCGCCACCGGACCGGCCGAGCGAACCGGACGACGGCCCCGTCCTCTGCGTACCGATCATCGGCCTGTGCGTGGGCGGCGGCCCCGGTCTCAAGGACTGAACCACCGGAGGCCGTCGGAGAACTCTCAGAACCTCTAGGGATTGTCCCGGCGTGTGAGCAGCCACGGCTCCACCACGCCCAGACCACGCACGGGTCGCTGCCACATAGGCTGCAGTCCGAAGCGGTACGTCGGCGGCTCCTCGCCCTCCTTCTCCGCCGCAGCCGCCGCCTCGGCAACGGCGGCCTCGGAGGCGGGCGCGTCACCGGTGCGGATCAGTTCCTCGGCGAAGGCGGTGTCGACGAGTACGGCGTCCCGAGGCGCTATCGAGGTGAGCCGGGAGGCCAGGTTCACCGTCGTCCCGAAGACATCGCCCATCCGGGTGGTGACGGTGCCGAACGCCATGCCGACCCGCAGCTCCGGCATCGTCTCGTCGTTCGCCATGGTCTCGATCAGCCGCAAGGCGATCTCCGCGGCCGTTCCCGCGTCGTCGGCGGCGTAGAGCACCTCGTCACCGAGGGTCTTGATGAGCCGCCCGCCGCGCGCGGCCACCAGGTCGGCGGCGGTCGTCTCGAAGGCCTCGACGAGCTCGCCGAGCTCCTCCTCCTCCATCCGCCGGGTCAGCCGCGTGAACCCGACGAGGTCGGCGAACGCGACGGCGAGCCGCCGGTCCACCATCTCCTCGTCGTCGGCGGCCTGGAGCACCCGCCCGGCCGAGGCGGCGAGCTGTCGCCGCCACACGTAGACGAGGAACTCCTCCAGTTCGGGCAGGAGCAGCTCGACGATGGGATACGTGACCTCGGTGCGTGTCATGCCCAGCTCGGGCGGCTCGGTCAGCCCTTCCAGGAAGGAGTCGATCTGCCACTCGGCCAGTCGCGCGGTGGTCTGTCCCGTGGACCGCGCCACCTGCACGGCCATGGCCTCGCTCAGCAGCCCCGCCTCCACCAGACCGGCCAGTCGCCGCAGCGCCAGGACGTCGGCCTCGGTGAACGCCTTGGCCTGTCCGACGTCGGCGAATCCCATGGCCCGCCAGAACCGCGTGGCCAGCTCCACCGTGACGCTGGCACTGCGGGCCGCCTGAAACGGGGTGTAACGGCGCTCGGCACCCAGAATGAGCTGCTCGAGACGCAGAGCGAGCGGGTCCTCGCCGTTGTCGGCGGGACGGGGGTCGTCCCCCCGCTCGCGCGAGGCCGAGGGTGGCGGAGGCTCCGCGCGGCCCTGCGCTTCCGTTCCGGAGCCCGAGTCGTCGACGGTCACGCGTTGCTGCCCTTCCGATCTGCCACGGCCATGTCTCGACCGGCCTCAACTCTACGGCAGGTGTGCGCCAGCTCACTCCGTTCGGTTGCGCCGACGGGTGGCACGACCGGCGCACCCGGCATCGGGGTACCCACCGTACGCACCGGCACCCGTGCCCGCGTGCGCCCCTCACCCGCCCCCCGGGCCGACAGGGCCTACGGGACTACGGGGCCTACGGGACGACGGGGCGTACGTGCACGATGTCGCCCGCTCCCACCGGTTCCTGCACCCCCTCCTCCGTGGCCAGCACCAGGCGTCCGTCCCCGTCGACGGCGACCGCCTCGCCCAGCAGCACCCGGTCGCCCGGCAGCTCGGCCCGCACCACCCGCCCGAGGGTCGCGCACCCCGCCGCGTACGTCTCCTGCAGGCCGCTCGCGGCCGGGTCGCCGCCTGCCTCCCGCCAGCGCCCGTACCAGTTCTCCAGCGACCGCAGTACGCCCCGCAGCAGGGGGTCCCGGTCCGTGGTCACCGCGCCCGCCAGCGCCAGGGACCCGGCGGTGGGCACCGGCAGTTCGTCGGCGCGCAGGCTGACATTGATGCCGACGCCGATCACCACCCCGTCGTCCCCGGCCCGCTCCGCGAGGATTCCGGCGGCCTTGCGCTCCTCGCCGCCGACGGTGACGAGGAGGTCGTTGGGCCACTTCAGGGCCGTGTCGACGCCCGCCGTCCGGGACAGGCCGGTGGCCACCGCGACGCCGGTGAGCAACGGCAGCCAGCCCCAGCGGGCCACCGGCACCTCGGCGGGCCTGAGCAGGACGGAGAAGAAGAGGCCGGAGCGGGCCGGGGCCGTCCACTGCCGGTCCAGGCGGCCCCGCGCGGCGGTCTGCTCCTCCGCGACGAGCACGGACCCCTCGTCGGCCGTCCCCGCGGCGGCGCGGGCCACCAGGTCGGAGTTGGTGGAGCCGGTGCGCTGCACCACGTCGATCTGCCGCCACAGCCCGCCGTCGCGCACCAGGCCTCTGCGCAGGCCGACGACGTTCAGCGGCGGGCGGTCGAGGTCGGTCCAGCGTCCCGACCCGCCTCCCGACCTCGGCGGGAGGTCCGGGCCGGTCGTGCCATCGTCATCCGGTGACTTCGTCATGCCGCCAGACTAGGTACGACTTCCTCCGCCCCGCAGCGGGGACAGATCATGAGAACAGATCATCAGGGCGGACCCGGGGACGGATCACGAGGGCGGATCAGGGTCGGGCCCGAGCCCTTTCCCCGGTCTGTGAAGGGGAAAGCAGTGTGGGAAACACCGCACTGCCGATCCACAGGGCCCCCACTACGCTGCGGATGAGCAACCGTCCCCCTTTTGAGCAGGCAGGGAGCCGTATCCCGATGTCCGAGCCGGAAGTGCAGCAGCCCGATATTCATACGACCGCGGGCAAGCTCGCGGATCTCCAGCGTCGCATTCACGAGGCGACGCACGCC